>DQZA01000029.1 GCA_011042035.1 Desulfobacteraceae bacterium | reverse complement strand
GCTGATAAAAAAGAGCATCTTAACAGGATAGGGCCTTTCCTCCAGTATGGCATCCCATACGCACTTTGGATTGATGATGGCAAAGTTTCCTGCTAGCCGAAACCGCTCCCCTCCAAGGCGCTTTGCGGCCTGCTCTCTGGGCAGCATCTTATGGGCCCCAAACTCACTCACTGTCCTTATCTTCGGGGGCTTGAAAAGTACCTGGCCGCCCTTTTTGTCCAGATTCCCTGTGATGGCCATAAGGGCCATGAGGGCCCTGTCATTATCCGCACAGTTGACCTGTTGCTCTATTGCCACTCCCCACTGGATACCCGCAGGCTTGGTAGTAGCATAGAGGCGGGCTGCTTCGGCGATCTTTTCCTTAGGAACCCATGTAATCTCTTCGACACGCTCCAGAGTATATTCACTGGCTCGCTTCTTAAACTCGTCCCAGCCATGTACCCACTTTTCCACGAAATCCTTGTCATATAAACCTTCTTGAATAATTACGTTGGCCATGCCAAGGGCCAGGGCTGTATCCGTGCCGGGCCTCAGTTGCAGCCAAACATCAGCCCTGGCTGCAATGCGGGTAAACCGCGGGTCCACCACAATCAGCTTGGCCCCTTTGTCCACTGCCACAGAAAAGGGCTCGCCCTTGTACTCATCCGGGTTGCTGATAACAATGTTATTTCCCCATACCATTATGCAGCGGGGATGGTTTTCATAGTCCACTACCGGATTGGAACCACATGTGATGATGCCCGTGGCCACCCGGGGACCATAGCAAAAATGCCCAGCGGTGAGCACATTGGGTGTACCAAGGAGGTTGGCGAACCTATAGATGACCGCCTCGTTTTCCCGGCCAGTGCCATAGCCCATTACAATGGATTCAGCACCGTACTCATCCTTGTATTGCAGGATTTTCTCAGCAATCGTATCAAGCGCCTCATCCCATGAAATGCGCTCCCACTTGCCGCTGCCTTTTGGTCCAACCCGTCTTACCGGATATGTAAGCCTTTCGGGATGGTAGGCCAGTTGAATGGAGGCAAAGGCCTTTGCGCAAAGGGTGCCGTGGTTTATGGGGCAGTCCGGGTCGCCCGATATCTTTACTGCTTTGCCGTCTTTTACATATACCAGCACACCGCAGCCCCCGTGGCACATCCGGCAGTGGCTTTTCACAACGCGGTCAAATCCATAGACCTCCATCTCTCTTCCTACATTTGAATGAGCGAATGCACTCATGATCCTGCCTCCTTGATCCAGGGCCGTGAAAACCCTAAATCTGTTGAGATGCTTTGGGCAGTCTTTGAAACAAGCGGCCCAAATTCCTTCAACTTGTCCTCTGGGTATGTTCCAATCAGGATGACACAACCCAAGACCGACCCCTCTCTATCCAAGACCGCTGCACTAACGGCATTTATGCCTGGCTGAAGCTCCCCCCGGTCTTCTGCAAAACCGCTGACCCTTGCCTTCTTAATTTCTGCCTCCAGCCGTTTGTGATCAAACCTTTTGGGGTCACCGTAGAAATATAAATTCTTCCGGTAGAGCACCTTCCTTCGTTCCGCATCGGGCAGCGCCGATACTATAGCCTTACCATGGGCACCGGCAGTCATGTGGAACCTATGTCCCAGGCTGATGTTAACCCCAATAAGATGGCTACCCTCTTGTTTCGCTATTATGAAAACCTGCTCTGCGCTCAAAAGGCCAAAAAGCGAGGTTTCACCGGTTTGGTAAGAAAGGGTTTGCAGATACGGGGTTACCACCTTGCGTATGTCCATGGACTCAAGGGCCATGCGCCCAAGGTGTGCCAACCCTGGCCCAAGATAGTATGTCTTTGCAATGGGATCCCTTTGTACCAGCCCAAAGGAACCAAGTGTGTTCAAGATAGAGTAGCCCTTGCTATTATGGATTCCCACCTCGGTGCAAATAGTTGTCAACTTCATTGGGGTTGAGGGGTGTCGTGCAAGATAGATCAAAATCCTGCAAGCCTGCGCCACAGCTGGGACTGAATCTGCATAAGTATTTTTTCGAGGGCTTGGCATGGCCGGTACCCTTTGCCGTCAAAAAGCGACAGTCTTCTTTATAATGAAATAACTTCTGTATACCGAAATTGCCCCTAATGTCAATAAAAATCTGACCGGGGTCATTTCAGGGCCCTCTTTTGAGAGGCGCCGCTACGTACAAAATATCTTGATTATCATTGGGTACCAAATTAGGATGGCTTCTAATGTGCCTAAATCAAGGAGGCTATATTCCTTAATAATAAGTTCGATGATACCTTATCCTAACATTAACCCTGACCTAATAAGAATAGGGCCTCTGCGGATACGATGGTATGGCCTGATGTATGTCGCAGGTTTCGTGGCCGGTTACTTCCTCATCAAGAGACAGGAGCGTTCCCGCCAGATAGGCCTTACAGGCCCCATGGTGCAAGAACTTATCTTTATCCTAGCAGTGGGGCTCATTGTTGGCGCCCGACTGGGCTATCTCTTATTTTATCAGTACATGGACCTTGGCTACTACCTGATCCACCCCGTAGAGATCGTTGCACTCTGGCACGGCGGAATGTCGTTTCATGGGGGCCTTATCGGGTGTGTGATAGCCGGCTGGTGGTTTTCTCGGCGCAAGAAAATGCCCTTTTGGGCAGTGGGAGACAGCGTGATCGTCGCAGCTCCTGCTGGTCTTTTCTTTGGAAGAATAGGAAACTTTATAAATGGAGAGCTTTTTGGTCGGGTCACTGATGTTCCCTGGGCCATGGTGTTTCCCCAAGGAGGCCCGCTTCCCAGGCACCCCTCCCAACTCTACGAAGCCCTTGGCGAAGGTCTTCTGCTCTTTCTTATTTTGTGGAACCTGCGGAAGAAAGGGTTTCAAGATGGCATGATGGTGGCATGCTTTCTTGGCCTTTATGGAGTCATTCGATTCTTCCTGGAATTTTTCAGGGAGCCAGATCCGCAACTGGGCTTTGTAATTGGCCCATTTACCATGGGTCAACTTCTTTGTGCTGCGATGATAATCGGGGCCCTGTTACTGGCGCTATTGCTCAAAAGGCGAAAAGCCAAAGAGAACAGATCTTGATGCGAGGTTTGGAAAATGCAAAAAACAGATAATAATTTCACGGCAATGATATCCACTGATTGGAATGAATGCCTTGCCCCAACAGGCCCTTTTGACCCCATCGCATTCTCTCATCCAGAGCTTGCTCAAGAGCTCGAATCTATCTTTAGACTTTATACCGGAAATAACATAACCCTCGGCCAAGCCGTAGAAAGGCTAAAAGATCTCTTACCGCATCTTCCTACAAAAGAGCAGATGGATGCGTATCTTGACCGTTATTTTTCCACCTACAAGGGGGTGCCTGAGCTCATTCAGTGGTGTTCTGAAAGTGGTATCTTATTCATGATTAATACTACCGCGCCTATCGGGTACTTTCAGAGGGTCTTTGCCAAGGCGCTTATACCAGCGGTGCCAGCCCTATCGGGCCATACCATGGTTCGTTTTCCCCCAGAGCCCACAGACCCGGAGATCATCTATCCATTAGAAGAAACTTCAGACAAGGCCAAAAATACCCAAAAGGCCGCTGAGACCTATGGCATAAGCCCCGACAAGATAATCATTATCGGCGACAGTGGCGGAGACGGTCCTCACTTTGAGTGGGGCGCCTCAACAGGGTGCCATCTTATAGCTAGCATGGCCAAGTATTCCCTGCAAAGATACTGTGACAAGAAGGGCATAAAGATAACATCATATTTTGGTATCAAATACGATAAAGGACAAGGCCGTGATCCAGACAAGGAAATGGCCTACGATTTCATGAATCTGCGATCCGTGATAATGGAGTTGCTGAATTTAGATTGAGCGTGGAGGCAGGAATGTCAGATAGTGGTATTTTCCTGGTGATTCTTTCTGTTGTAAATCTCGCTATTGTCCTCGGTATTGGCCTTTTCGTATACGAATCAGTCCGTGAGCAAGAACCCCGTGCCCCCAAGGTTGGAGGGGCTTTATTCGGTTTTCACATTGTCTTGGGCCTATTGATCCTATTTTGGCCTGGCGCTAGGCTCCCCATCGCCTGGTTCTTGGGAATCGTGTTGGCAATCCAAGGCCTCTTTCTCATACCCTGGACAAGGGGAGCTCGTTCATTAAACGGCGCTGCTGGCTACCTCGCCACGGACGGCTCAGACTTTGTCAAAATGGATGAGCGCGATATCATGTTTGCCAGAAACCGCAGCATCCTCCCCGGAACCCCTCAATACGAACAATACTACAAGATTCATCCTGAACACAAAGACTACGACGAGAGGCGCAGGGCCCGAGGCGGCCCCCTGGGCAAGCCCGGCGTAATAGACTCATGCTACAGACCAAACGTGGCCATGCTGGTCTCTTCATTTGAGCTGCCGAACTTACTGGGCAAGGCATCGCGAGTAGATCCCGGGGCATCTGCAGCCCGCTCCACTTATGGCACCAAGGAAGCCAATAAGGCCCAATTGGACCCTGACAAGGCCACGAAGATCGTCAAGGCTTGGGCCAAGCACCTTGGCGCAGATCTCGTGGGCATTTGCCGAACAGACCGCAGGTGGGCATACAGCCACAGGGGTGAAATCCATTATGGTGAATGGGAAGAATGGGGAAAGGAGATACCCGATCCCTTGCCTTATTCTGTGGTCATTGCCACCGAGATGACCCATGATATGGTCATGACCGCCCCCCACACCCCTTCTGTTATCGAGAGCGGTTATAATTACGCAAAGGGGGCCTACATAACCACTATTCTGGCCCACTGGTTTGGCGCCATGGGCTACAGGGCTGTGGCGGAGCACAACCGCCATTACGACCTCTTGATGGTGCCCCTTGCAATAGATGCCGGGTTGGGGGAGCTGGGTAGACAAGGGTATTTAATCGCCGATAAATTTGGCCCAAGGGTGAGAGTATTTGCCGTGCAAACGGATATGCCCCTTGTGCCAGACAAACCGATTGATCTGGGTGCAGAGAAATTTTGTGAGTCATGTAAGAAATGCGCGGAATCGTGCCCTTCTAAATCCATACCGCTCGAGAGGCAGCGGAAAGTGGACCGCGGCATTGAGCGATGGAAGCTCAATGAAGAGACATGCTTCGAGTACTGGGGAAAGGTGGGCACCGATTGTTGCGTGTGTATGGCCGTGTGCCCCTTTTCTAGGCCGTATCGTACAATACACAAACTGGTCCGTTACATCTTGCGTCGCTCTGAACTGGCAAGGATCGTTTTTCCTTATATAGATAACTTCCTCTATGGCAAACGCTGGAGACCAAGAAAGGAGCCTCAATGGCTCGAGTACCCCAGGGGAACGAAATCGGAAAACTTTCATGGCTCCGAAGGGCTTAGTTGAGCTTGACCTTTGGTGTGCTGTCCCATCATCGTTTCAGCGAAACCATTATATGACCATCAATTCTGGCAGGAAAAGAACATGCGGTTTTTGCTAGAAATGAAAGGACATGGACAATGCTAGAGAGAATTCCAAAGACCAAGATAGTGTGCACCATAGGCCCCTCCAGCGATAAGCGAGACGTTTTAGAAAAACTGATATTGGAGGGCATGAGCATTGCAAGACTTAATTTCTCCCATGGTACCCGGGACGAACACGCTGAGAAGATCCAACTCATTAGAGAGCTATCTGCAAAACTGGGTAGACCCGTTGCTATCCTGCAGGATCTCTCCGGTCCAAAGGTGCGCGTGGGCGAGATCCCAGAGCCAGGGATTATGCTTGAAGAAGGACAGCCCTTTGTACTCACGGCAAAAAAGGGTATAGCAGAACCGCGAAAGGTAACAGTGTCTTATGAAAATCTCCCTAATGAACTTAAAGAAAAGAATATCATCTTACTCGCAGATGGATTTATGGAACTTCGCGTGGAAAAGATTGAGGGCGACGAGATCCATTGCACTGTGGTGCGAGGTGGCCTTCTTACTTCACACAAAGGCGTCAATATCCCCACTGAATCAATAGGGGTCCCTTCCATCACTGAAAAGGACAAAGAAGACCTCCTATTCGGCCTTGAACACGACGTAGACTATGTGGCCTTGTCATTTGTGCGCAAGGCCGAGGACATTAAGCACCTCAAAGAAATAATCACCCAGAAGGGAAAAGATACCCCTGTAATCGCCAAAATAGAAAAATGGGAAGCAGTGAATAACATAGATGAAATTATGGGGACTACAGATGGCATAATGGTCGCGAGGGGTGACCTCGGGGTGGAAATTCCTCTGGAGAGGGTCCCCATGGTCCAAAAGATGTTGATCCGTAAGGCAAACATGGCCGGAAAACCTGTGATAACAGCAACTCAGATGCTGCGCTCCATGGTTGATCAGCCCAGACCCACAAGGGCCGAGGCAACCGATGTGGCCAATGCAGTCCTTGACGGGACCGATGCGGTCATGCTCTCAGAAGAGACGGCAAGCGGTAATTATCCGGTTCAAGCGGTCGCAAATATGGTAAAAATAATAGCTGAGGCAGAACAAAGATTCCCTCACGGAAAATATCTGGAAATGATGCCACACGATTCCATATCCGAATCCGTTGCCCATGTTGCCTGTGTGCTGGCCAAAAATCTCCACGCCTCCGCAATTATCGCAACCACGCGCTCAGGTCAAACAGCCAGATTTATCTCCAGGTTTAGACCTGATCAGGGCGTCATAGCCCTTTCACCTCAGCCCGAGACCGTGAGACGACTTTGCCTCCAATGGGGATGTTTTCCAAAGCTGGTGGAAGAACCCAGAGACACTGATGATATGTTTCAGAAGGCCTCAAAACATGCCCTTGAAACAGGATTGGTATCCAAGGGAGACCTTGCCGTCATCACCGCAGGCCATCCCGTGTGGGTAAAGGGTACAACCAATATGCTCCGGGTAGACAGGCTCTGACAGGAGCGTATAATGCCAAACTCCAAATGAATGACAAATGTCACGTTTATCTGCAACAGAACAGGGGAAAACATGCGTGTCTTACTATGGTATTGCGAGAGGTTCTCTTGGGTGCCCACCATGAAAACCCTCGAGGAAGCCGAGGAGGCTACGTCAGAAAGCCACGAGAAAGTAGTAGTGGCATTCGTCCATGTTGAGCCTAACGATGTAACAGTGGCGAGTTCTGCGGAGACCAAGCTGGTCAAAAACACCAAATGGTTGGCCCGTAAATGGAAGACCAAAAAGATAATCCTCCACTCTTTTTCCCACCTGGCAGAGGAAAAGGCGGATCCGGGCCTAGCCAAAGCCCTTCTTGACAGGGCAGCAGAAAGGATTCAAAATGCTGGGTACGAAACCTTCCAAACGCCGTATGGATATTTCAACAACCTTGAATTTCGGGCTCCAGGGCATCCTCTGGCCAGGCTCTATAAGAGTTTTTAGCCGATATTTCAGATTTTAGTTAGGCACTCCAGGGTACCAGCAAGTGTCGATTGAGCCTCGCTGAGCAACTTCAAGTTGGAATTCAAGCAAGGAGGGATAATGAACACTGTGACCGGAGTACAGCAATTGAGAAGTCTGGTAAGAGAATTTATGCGCTCCTATCGGGATCAGTCTCGCATAAGGAACTGGTGGAGGGATCCACTTTTGGTGACTGCCCGGATTGATGAGCGTTTCAATATCCTGCCACGGATTGCATCAGAGGAGCACATTCTTCCCCAGAACCTTCTCCCAGAAGCCAAGACATTGATTGTCTTCTTTGTCCCTTTTGTAAAGGAGCTGGTAGAGGAAAATATCACAGGCCCCTTCCCATGCCGCAATTGGGGCCTTGCCTATGAAGCCACGAATGAACTGATCGGGCAGATCTGTGAGAGAATCAAGAGTATACTCGCTGTACAGGGCTATATGTGCGCCCTTACTCCTGCCACCCACAATTTT
>DQZA01000222.1 GCA_011042035.1 Desulfobacteraceae bacterium | reverse complement strand
TTATGCAAGATCAACTTTCAAAACTCCTCGCCGAAAGAGATAATCTCGAAAGGATTATAGATAATCTTCTTGAAGGCATCATAGCCCACGACAAGGACCGCCGTATAGTTTACTTCAACAAGGCCGCTGAGGAGATTACAGGTTACAAGCGCCAAGAGGTGGTTGGAAGGGATTGTCATGAGGTGTTTGGCGCCCCTTTTTGCGGTGGCCGGTGCTCATTTAAGGACGGTGCCCCCCGCCTCTGGGAAGACAAGGAGTATCCCCTTACCATTGTTAGCAGAAATGGAGAACCCAAACGTGTCGAAATGCGGATAAACGGCATGAGGGATAAGGAAGGAAACTTCGTTGGCGTCCTTGCGGCCTTCAAGGATGTTACGGACATAACCGCTCTCAAGATAAAGACCGGCGCCCTTAAGGAATTCAGAGGTATTATAGGCAGAGATCCCAATATGCTGGAAATTTACCGTCAGATAAGAGACGTTGCAGCCAATGATTATCCCGTGCACATATCTGGTGAAACGGGCACTGGCAAGGAATTGGTGGCGCACGCAATTCACAAGGAAAGCAGACGGGGTGGCGGTCCATTCGTACCTGTTAACTGTGGAGCACTGCCAGAGGGAGTACTTGAAAGTGAGCTGTTCGGCCACGTAAAAGGAGCGTTTTCAGGTGCCATACGAGATAAGAAGGGCAGATTTGAGCTAGCCCACGGTGGGACACTCTTCTTGGATGAAGTTGGAGAGCTACCCAAGCACGTTCAGGTAAAATTACTTCGAGTGTTGCAAGATGGTGTGTTCGAACGCGTGGGGGGTGAAAAAAGTATCTCTGTGGATGTCAGGATAATAAGTGCAACCAATAAAGATCTCAAAAAAGAGGTGAAAGAGGGGCGATTTAGAGAGGATCTTTACTACCGTATCAATGTGGTCCCTATAGAACTTCCCCCACTAAGGGAAAGGAAAGGTGACATCCCCCTTCTTGTGGAACATTTTGCCCAAGAAGTACAAAGGCAAGGGCAGGAGGTTGCTGGATTTTCAAAAACTGCCATGGAGTTTTTTATCTCTTATTCCTGGCACGGGAATGTGAGAGAACTTCAGAGTGCAGTCAGATTCAGTCTGCTTCGTGCAAAAGGCAAGACCGTAATGCCCGAACATCTCCCGAGGGAATTACTGCAATGTGGACAGCCCGCTACATTGACCCCCCGCGGGCGCACAAGGAAGCTAAGTGCCCATGCAGTCAGAGAGGCCTTGGAAAAAACCGGGGGGAACAAGGCAAAGGCTGCAAGGCTGCTCGGCGTGGGCCGGGCCACCCTTTACCGTTTCCTGGGAGGTTTTCCAGGCGTTTCCTGAATAAGGTGGCCACCCATTTTAAATGCCCCCTTTCTTCCCCACTTTCCAAAGCCATAACTCGGCCAGGATTTGAACCATGAGGGTTATGAGCAGCAACACGAGACCTAGTTCAATCAATGCTCTCAGATACATAGGTTCAGAGGCTTCCGTGAACTCGTTGGCCAGAGTCGAGGCAATACTGTTGGCAGCGGCAAACAGGGACGCTGAAACGGTATGGTCATTGCCGATCACAAAGGTGACGGCCATAGTCTCCCCCAGGGCCCGTGCCAATCCCAAAAAGCATGCACCCATGATTCCCTGAAGTCCATACGGGATGATTACCTTCCGGGTCACTCCCCACGTGGTAGCCCCCATGCCGTAAGCCGATTCCTTGATGACCTCGGGGACCATCTGGAATCAGCACCATGTAAAAGCCTGTGGCGTTTTTCCAGTCCGCACTGGCCGCAGCCGCCTGGAAGGTATCCATCGTTGGTGCCACAAATTTCCCTTCTCGATTTTCAAGCAGGCCCTGATGATTCGCTCTTCATTCCGGACTTCAAGGGTCAGTTCTATCTCAAAGGCGGCTTGTGAGTGATACACCTTGGAAATAAATTTCTGCAGTTTAGTATCACGAATCATCTCTTGAATCGCCTTTCCCTCTACGGACTTTCCCTCAAGGCCCAGAATTTGAGCTGCAGCCCGGTTGATAGAAACAATTCTCTCCTCCCTGCCCAGGGCCACAACACCTTCGGTCATGTTGCCGAATATGGTCTCAAGCTGATTCCTGTGTTCATTGACCTGCTGAATTTGACTGCGCAGGCCTTCTACCATCTTGTTGATGGACTCAGCAAGTTTTCCTATCTCATAGGGCCCTGCAACAGGAACCTTTGTATCCAAGTTCCCCCCGCATATGTCTTCAGCGGTCTGTTGCATCCGAATTATGGGGATGCTTATTCTCCTTGAGATGAAAAAACAACGACCCCTGTCAAAGGCCGAGGCGGCCATCCTGGCCCGTGACAGTAGCTCAGAAGTCACCTGTCGTATATAGAATGAATACATAGCCCTGTAGGTATACCAGGTGACGGCTCCCACTGAGATGAGTGTGAGGAAGACAAAAGAAGGGTAGAGATGCCAAAAGAAGCCTTTCCTATTGATCATTTGCTCGTTTCACCCACAACATATGTCGTCGAGCTCCCCCTTTAACCACTCACGGATCTGATCCCTCACCCGTCGGAAGGCCTCACGTTTTACCTCATCAGGCCCTGTCACGGATGCAGGATCTTCAAAGCCCTTGTGAAGCCTCCTGTGGCCGCTGGGGAGAAAGGGACATGTCTCATTGGCATGATCACATACGGTTATCACGCAATCAAGTTCCTGGTCAAGAAATCCATCCAGGCCCTTTGACTTGTGATGAGAAATATCTATGCCTATCTCTTTCATGACTTCAATGGCAAAGGGGTTGACCTGCGATGCTTCCGTGCCCGCACTGTAAGCCTGGTACTTATCACTATACAGGGCATTGACAAGGCCTTCTGCCATCTGGGATCGGGCTGAATTGTGCGTACAAATAAAAAGGACCTTCTTCCTTCCCATCGGTAAGCTCTTCATTCTTGAACCGGAGTTTCTGGTAATCGCAATGATTCCAATAATGACAAGTCCCGCACCAACAATCTTCATAAATGAAAGTTCTTCTCCGAAAAAAGCTGCAGCTAAAGCAATTGTAAATATTGGCTCTGTATTCATCAACATAGAGGCTTTGACCGGGCCAATGATCTTGAGACCTGCATAAAATGCTACATAGGCAATCCCTATGGCAAATCCGGAGCCACACAGCTTCAACAGGTTCACAGATGTGACAGCGCGTGCTGGTTCATCCCCTGTGTAAAGAAAAACTACAAACAATAGTGTGCCGCTCATAAGGGCATGGAGATTAACACCCTGGGGATCTGCGGCTTGAATGGTCACACTGCTGATTGAAACAAATGTCCCCATCGCAATCGCCGCCATAAGAGCAGATAGCATCCCTTTCATCTGCAGCATATTGGTAACCTGAACCCCCAAGGCAAGAAACAATCCGAGAAAAGCAACAAGCAGAGCAATAATACGAATGGCGGTAATAGGTTCTTTCTCCGTGAATCTCGAAATAAAGATAGTGAAAAATGGACCGGTATAGAAAATCAGTACGGCTGCGCTCACCGGTATATACCGTGTTGCTCCCAGGTATCCGATTCCCATTATAAAGACGGTAATGCCGAGACCAAGAGCTATATAGCGTTCCCGCGGCGGGATCTTTACCGATTTTACTGTTGATTTTTGATAAACAAAAAGCAGTATGGTTGCAATAAGATAACGGACTGCATTTGAGGTATCGACGCCAACTCCCCGTTTGATCACCATGCTCGCAATGATGATGCTCGAGGCGAATCCGAGCCCTGAAAGGAGCAGTAATCCAGTGCCCACCCATTGCCGTTTGGTTGTCATTCCCGCCTGAGGTGCTGCTTCCTGTTTCATCAACGCCCAAACCTGACGAGAGAATATTCCACGATGCCAGCGTTTTCCTAGAGATACTTCGTTAACCAATCGATTCGTGCCACTTTATATTCGCCCCTTACCAAGAGTACATCAATAAGAGTGACTCTCCCCCAGGAGGGGCCAGGGGCATCTTTAACCTAAAATGCTAGTTGCAGTTGCCCCTTGTCTGCTTTCTTCTGATGCTCTGCATAGCCGAGAATCTTCTTTTCATCTAGACCAATGCAGGAGACACAATACCCTAGGACCGGATACCCCTCTGGAAAAATATGCTTCTTGGAGAAAAGAATATTTGGTCTTATATATATCGTGTGCGCTCTTTCTGAACCTCATGCTGCCATATTACCACATATCATCTCCTCTTGACAGCCGCTGCGTATCCAAACAGGAGTCTAGCCTTTTATGCGGCTGAATAAGATACGAGGCACAAAATATTAAAGAGGTGCCGTGAGCAAGGTCAATGGGAATTGGGAAGCAGGTTTTGACCTGGCATCAGGTGGCGAGGAGCCGGTCTGCTACTGAAGCCTTCGCGCGCAAGGTTATATCTCAGCACCTCTAAGATGTCCTTTTCGTCATCTACAACGAATATCTTTTCTTTAGCCATGACCCCTGTCCAAAAACAGTTTCAATTTGGCAAAGTGGGGAACGGGACATTCTCCGAGCGGCGTATCAGGCACTCAGTCCTCCAGGCTTGTCATTCCCACGGAAGCCTGCCTGCTGCAGGCAGGCGGGAATCCATATGTTCACAACCACCATCGTTTCTCTGTTGTATTGCAAATGTGTATGAAGACCATTAGCGTTAGGGATACATTGGGTCGTTCTTAGAAACTCATGTAATGATCGAGACCCAACAAACTGCTCCTTCTGTCAATACCTTTCGCCCCCTGAATTATCGCTGGGCCCATATAAGATGCTAATAGATAAGCATATCTGAAACAAGGAAAACCCCCAAATACCATGGCATCCTGGAATCAGACGCTGCCGCAAGGGAATGAGTAGTGGGGCAACCGACCGGGGATTGGAATTCATTTGGCGAAAAAGTCCCTTGGCGACCCTGAGGAGGGTTCCAAATGATAAGGTGGCACAACTCTTGTATTATTTTGGTAATTAACTCACCATGGGAAATGTGAAACAAGAAGGAATGACATCTGAAGATGGGGCGAGCCAAATTCAAGAAAATTCATATATCAATGCCCTTGTGGGTATAAGTATGAACCGGAAAAGGGAGATGCTCAGGCTGGGTGGGCTCCGGGTACGCCCTTTGAGAAGTTGCCCGAACAGTTGACGTGCCCCAGGTGCCAAAGGGCAAAGATTCATTTCAGGGAAAAGAAGTTCTCGGTTTTGGCATAGAGGCAGTCGAGGAATTTTCGTGCTTGTCGTTGTGACCCAGCATGTATTCAACCCGAATTTCGCAAGTATTATCCAAAAGCATGCAAGATAAAAGAACACCTGCAAGTATCTAGGTCACTATTCCACTGACCCGTTAACCCGCTACTTCCTAGGTTGGAGAGGGATTATGTTCCACCCTCGCGAAATTCGAGTTCAAGTACTCAAGAAGCACAAGAATACAAAATCAACAGAAGGCAGGCTGAAGACTCAAGTAGACTGCACCTTACCACCTCGCCCTGACTATCAAACCCTTCGGTCCGGGTGCCATCATTGCTAAAATTTGATCTCCGACCGGAGGGTCATAGGCCGGGCGTGCGAGGGAATGACTCTAGGCCGACCCTTTGTGGTTTTTCCGCAGGTTCGGAAAATCACTAAGATTATGGAGGAGAAAATGCAGAGGCATAGAGTTGCGATCTTTTCGCCCTATCCCTTTGAAATAGGACAAAAAATAGGATTGATGGTGGCCCCAAAACTGATGATTGGGAGGTCATTGGTCTCAGTGAACATAAGGTAACCCTTCGCTGCCCTATCACCAAAAAGGAATTCAAATGGGATCGGTTCTGCTATTTTGTGGAAGAAAGAAACACCGAGATGTGGCCGACCCATTGAAAAATGTTTCATGAGACATTTTTGTATCACTTCTTTTTGAGACATTTCAGTCCTCACCCTTTGTGAGGTATTTTGTTCTTGCTCACGCAGCGCTCGCTTCGCCATCGTGGCTCTGCTCACTGCGGGTCAGACACTCACTTGTGCAATTACATTTAGGGTGTAAGATGTCATTTCGACCCAAGGGAGAAATCTTAAGATTTCTCATCGCTGACACTCCTCGATATGACACGGTTGTCGTTACTCAAAGTGAACGCTCGACACGCCGCTTCGGGAACATCCCCTGCCTGACTGCTTTCGGCAGGCAGGCGTTGCCCTGCGTTGAATTTGAAACCGATTTTGGAAAAGACTGACTGTGAAATTAAGGATAGAGGCGTCAGCCAATTAATGAGACAATGTGTCTCAAAAACCTTCACGCCCATACGCGTGGCAGCGGCCTGCTAAATGACAACTAATTGTGATTATTGTCTTTTCACTCGGTAGGGTATCGTGGCACGTATCTTGATTATTCAAATAGGCAAATGATCGCAGGAGAAAATTATGAAGGAATGTGATCGAGCTATTATGCGTACCCTGGAGCTTGTGGAAGAAATGATTCGACTAGCTGATCATGGGGATGCGGTGAGGGAAGATGACGGATGCGGCATTCTTTATTCCGTCGTACGGGATGCGGCATTCAAGATACAAAAACTGGCTGAAGCCGAAAAACAGGCGCACATTCGAAAAGGCTGGTGGCAAGAATTGGAATCAAAGGAGGAGGGATATAAATGGAAAAGAAGGTGTTAGATGCAATGAAGAAGGCGGGTAAACCGGTGAGGCCTGGAGACATAGCCAAGATGCTTGGTGTTGAAAGCAAGGAGGTCTCAAAGGTCATAAGGGAATTAAAAAAGAAGGGTAAGGTTATGTCGCCAAAACGTTGTTACTATTCACCGAGTGAATAAGACTTAGGATTAGAGAATAATATTACAGAAAGGAGAATTGCGATGGGTAAAACTGAACAAAATTTGAAGGACGCATTCGCTGGAGAATCTCAGGCAAATAGGAAATACTTGGCCTTTGCAAAACAGGCTGAGAAGGAGGGGTACCCTCAGGTTGCAAAGCTTTTCAGGGCAGCGGCTGAGGCCGAAACAGTCCACGCCCATGCACATTTGAGAGCCATGGGCGGTATCAATACCACGAGAGAAAATCTTAAAGAAGCCATATCAGGGGAAACCTTTGAGTTTAAGAAAATGTATCCGGAAATGATCAAGGCAGCAAAAGAGGAAGGCGAGAAGGCAGCAGAAAGAAGCTTTACATACGCAAACGAGGTAGAAAAGATCCATGCCGAGCTCTATCAAAAGGCACTCGATAATCTATACGATCTGCCAGAGGTGGAGGCCTACTACGTATGTCCAGTTTGTGGGTATACAGTCGCTGATGAACCACCCGAAACTTGTCCTGTTTGCGGGGCAAAGTCCAAGGCGTTTATGAGAGTAGAGTAAAACATCAAGCCCACTCAAATGCATTAAAAGGGCTCGAGGTTAAACATACAATTGGAAGAAAATTTTAAAGCAGGGAGGTAAAATGATGGCTGAATTGAAAGGAGCTAAGACAGAAAAGAATCTTCTTACAGCTTTTGCTGGTGAATCACAGGCGCGAAACCGCTATACCTACTTTGCCAGTCAGGCAAAAAAGGAAGGATACGAGCAAATTGCCTTTATTTTCGAAGAGACAGCGAACCAAGAAAAGGAACATGCCAAGAGACTTTTTAAGTTTCTTGAAGGGGGAGAGGTGGAGATAAGTGCAAGCTTCCCAGCCGGTGGAATAGGTACTACCTTAGAGAATCTCAAGGCCGCTGCAGCTGGTGAAAACCATGAGCACACGCAAATGTACCCAAGTTTTGCGAAAGTAGCTCGCGAGGAGGGTTTCGACGCCATCGCTGCCGTATTCGAGGCCATTGCAGTAGCAGAGAAACAGCATGAGAAGAGATACAATGACCTTGCTGCCAATATAGAGGCAGGCCGCGTCTTTAAGAGGGATGAAGAGGTAGTGTGGAGATGCCGCAACTGTGGGTACTTACACGTGGGCACCGAGGCCCCCGAAAGCTGCCCTGCTTGCGCTCATCCGCAGGCATA
>DQZA01000313.1 GCA_011042035.1 Desulfobacteraceae bacterium | reverse complement strand
TGCCCTTGAATCGATTCGGGCTAACCCTTTCTATGGTATCTCTTATCTCTTTGGCAGAGAAAGGGCCATCATCGAATCCTGCAAAATATCCCAAAAGGGCAAGATTTGTGGACATGGGCGCGCCCAATTGCACGGCCATCTTGGTAGCAGCAAGGCATCTGTGAACCATTCCATTGGATGCAATATATGGCCTCACCTCCTGCCTTGGAAATGAATTGGGCTCCACATTGACAAAGAGTCTTCCCCCTCTTGCCAGGAATGGAAGATACCTATACGCCTCGTGCTCGTCAAGGGCAAGCAAAAAATGGGCCGTACCTGACCTGATAAGGCTCCCCCCCACCTCACCAAGGCGGAGATGAGAGATCACCGAGCCCCCCCTTTGGGCCATACCGTGTGTCTCAGCGCCAACGACCTTCTGTCCTCTTTGCATCGCGGTTTCCGCCAGAATCTTGGTCATAAATAAGACACCTTGCCCCCCCAGTCCGCAAAGAACAATATTAATCGTTTCCATATGATTGCTAAGCCTCCACAATAGCACCTTTTGGGCATACTGCTATACAAACACCGCAACCTGTGCAAAGAACAGGATTTACGGCTGTGCGTCCCAGTTCCTCATCCCTGTAAAGGGCAGGGCATTCAAATCTTTCGATGCAAAAATTACAATCAACGCAATCCTCGGTGACGGTTATGCGTTTAGGCTCTGGAATGGCCTCCCCCTTATAGGCAATAACGCAGGGATGCCGCGCTATAATAACAGCAATACCCCCTTCTGGGTCTGCTACGTGCTCTGTAGCCCTTTTTACCACCTTGGTCATTGCCCTGATATCGTAGGGATCCACAACCTCGACAAAATCTACTCCACAACCCCTAACAACCTGCTCCAGGGATATCTGCCTGCCCTTAGAGCCATCAGCCCTGATCCCGAGACCAGGCGTAGGCTGCATACCCGTCATAGCGGTTATCTCATTGTCCAGAATTACGAGCACAAATCTCGACCCGTTATAGACGGCATTCAGTAGGCCCGCAGTCCCAGAGTGATAAAAGGTAGAATCCCCAATGGTGGCCACTATGGGTTGATCAACGCCGTCCTGGGCAAAGGCATGGTAGAACCCGGATGCCATAGTTATGGCGGCACCCATGTCAAGACACGTGTCCACACCCCCCAAGTTAAGCCCGAGGGTATAGCAGCCAATATCGGAAGTAAATATTGCCTTGGGTTTTGCCTTCCTTATGGCGAAAAATGATGCCCTGTGAGGGCAACCCGGGCATAGGGTGGGTCTGCGCACTGGTAGGTCAAGGCTCGCCACAAGTTCCATGGCCGAGCGGTCCATCTGATCACGCAGGGGCTCCTCGCCCAATTCCTTTAGCACCTTATCAATAACCCCATAGATGACGTCTGGTACCAGCTCCCCTTCTGATGGAACATGCCCCGAAAGCCTTCCCAGCACCTTGTACCTGTCTCTTAGAAAATATTCCATAACCGCATCGGTTTCCTCCAGCACCAGCACCTTCTCGCATGCCTCAACAAACTCCCGGGCCAATCTTTCGGGAAAGGGGTATGGGGTCCCGATCTTCAACACCGCAATGTCGTCTCTGTCCTCTTCAGCCAGCACATCTTTCACTACAGCATACGGGACCCCGCCCGCCACTATGCCCAACTTATATGTCTTACCTTCTTGAAGATTATGAAAGTTGAATTCTTTTAATGTGTCGAACCTGCGTGACATTTCCTGGAGCTTCTTGTTCAGCTCCTTGTGCAAAAGGTATCTGAAACGCGGTGTAGCAGCCCAATGGGTAGGATCCTTCTCAAAGGAAGCTTTGGCCTCGTTGCTCTCCAGTTTATTCCAGCTTATGTCTTGTCGAGCGTGGCAAATCCTTATGGCAGGCCTCAAGACCACCGGAACCTTGTATTCCTCACTCAGATCCAGCGCAAATTTTGCCATGGCCCTGCCTTCCTCTGCAGTGGAAGGATCCAATACCGGTACCTTTGCGAGTCGCGCCATAAGGCGGCTGTCCTGCTCAGTCTGAGAAGAGTGAGGACCGGGATCATCACATGAAATTATAACTAGGGCCCCCACCGTCCCAAGATAGGCAGCACTCATAAGGGAATCGGCGGCCACGTTCAGTCCCACCTGTTTCATGCAACACGCGGCCCTTTTACCTACTATGGCCGCGGCAAACGCATTATCCAATGCCACCTTCTCATTGGTAGACCATTCTGTATAAGTGTTTAACCCCTCGGCCTTTATGAGCTTAACCGCTCCTGGGAGTATCTCTGAACTCGGGGTACCTGGATAGGAAGTCAGAATCTGGCATCCTCCTTCCAGCAATCCCAGTGCAATTGCCTCATTACCCAATAATATCTGTTTTTTCATCATTCCGTTTCTTTCTTCCTTTTTTTCGCCTGTTCAATCAACTCAACCAATGACAATACCTTGGGCTTGGGCGGTCGACTCACCAGCTTGTCCCATTGATCGGGACTCAAGTGTTTTTGTAAATAGGCCTCAACATCAAAATGACGGTGCCAGCAATCAACGATCTTGAAGCATGGCTCTCCATAATTCTCCACAATACAGTACGAGAAAAAAATCTGATGACCCAATCTTGGACACCTGATGTTAAAATCATCTCCTGGAGGTTCAATTGGCTTATCCATAGCTGACCTCAGATGGGACGGGCCAGAGGCCTATTCAGGCCTCCAGCATTTATCCTAATCTAAAAAGATACCGTAATTACTTTTGTGCCTGCTTGGGTTTTGGAAGAGGCTCAATATCCTTGAGCGCCCTTTCAATTTCTTCTTCGGGCAACTCGTGGTCAGCAAGTTTGCCGTGTAGATACGCCTCATAAGCAGCCATATCCACGAGACCATGTCCGCTCCAATTGAACAGGATGGTTTTTTCTTTTCCTTCTTCCTTTGCCTTCAGCGCCTCACGAATTGCTATTGCCACTGCGTGGTCGGTCTCTGGTGCACTAATGAATCCCTCGGTTCTGGCAAAAATGATTCCTGCCTTGAAGGTCTCGAGCTGCGGAACTGCCACAGGCCTAATGAGCCTATCTACCACCAATTGGCTGATTATGGGGGCCATTCCATGATATCTCAAGCCACCTGCATGAATCGGCTCAGGCACAAAGTTATGACCGAGAGTATACATAGGAAGAAGTGGGGTCATTTGCACAGTATCGCCGAAATCATACGCAAAGGGACCTCTTGTCAAGGTGGGGCAAGATGTAGGCTCCACGGCTATGATATCAATGTCCTTACCATTGATCTTATCCCTTACAAAAGGCAGACAATTTCCTGCAAAATTACTACCTCCGCCCGCACAGCCTATGATCACATCGGGATAATCCCCTGCAATGGCCATTTGCTTCTGCGTCTCAAGGCCATTTACCGTCTGATGAAGCATAACATGGTTCAGTACGCTTCCCAGCGAGTATTTGGTATTCTCATCCATTACTGCAGCTTCTACTGCCTCACTAATGGCAATACCCAAGCTTCCTGGGGAATCAGGGTTTTCAGCAAGGATTTTGCGGCCCGCCTCTGTTTCGTTACTGGGGCTTGCTACACAAGTGGCCCCCCACGTCTCCATCATAATCCGCCGATAGGGCTTCTGATCGTAACTCACCCTGACCATAAACACCTTACACTCAAGTCCAAACAATGCACAGCAAAACGATAGAGCGCTGCCCCATTGCCCAGCGCCCGTTTCTGTAGTGATTCGCTTGGTTCCGGAAATCTTATTGTAATACGCCTGGGCAAGGGCAGTGTTGGGCTTGTGGCTACCTGCTGGGCTTACTCCCTCATTCTTGAAGTAAATTTTTGCCGGAGTATCCAGGTACCTTTCCAGGTTATAGGCCCTGTAGAGAGGGGTAGGTCGCCAAATAAGGTATTTTTCCAAAACCTCTTCAGGGATATCAATCCACCTCTCCTGGCTCACCTCCTGTTCAATAAGAGGCATCGGGAAAATCGGGGCCAAATCATCAGGCCCTACTGGTTGTCCGGTGCCAGGGTGAAGTGGTGGCTCCATTGGGGTAGGCATGTCGGCAAGGATATTGTACCATTGGCGCGGCAGTTCTGACTCGGGCAATACGATCTTTTTCGGTTCCATGACTCCTCCTTGTGGTTGAAAATAGTTTTTGTTTAAGCCTGCAATGCAGGCAGCCCCAAACCCTAAGACTAAAGGTCGATCCTCTTGACCGACAATACGTCCTCAATGTCTTGAATCTGCAACAAGACCTCATCTTTTACAGGAGAGTCAGTGGCCAGAAAAACGCCGTTCTCACCCTTGCCCCTGTCCTGCCCCACATGCATGCGACTTATATTATACCCATTGCTGCCCAGAGCAGATGTAACAGCGCCAATGACCCCCGGCACGTCTCTGTTCCTGATAAGCAAATTATGCCCTTCTGGAAAGGCCTCCAGATAAAAAACACCTATCCGCAAGATCCTAGGAATATTCTTTCCGAACACCGTGCCAGACACAATTTGCTCACCTTCTGCCGTCTTAACCCTTGTTACTACGAGACTGGCAAAGTCCTCAGAGGTTTCCGTCTTGGACTCCACCACCTTTATCCCCCTTTCAGATGCTATGACTGGCGCATTTACAAAGTTCACCTCATCTTTCAGGGAAGGAGTGAGAACACCTTTTAACAAAGCGGCAGTGAGGGGGCGTGAGTCATATTGAGAAACACTCCCGGCGTACTTGATCTCAACCTCCCGGATGCCACCCTCGGCCAATTGAGCCTGGAACAAGCCCATCTTTTCTGCCAAGAGTGCAAATGGCCTCAGGATCTTCACCAGTTCGCCACTGATACTCGGCACATTAACCGCATTTGTAACCGTACCTTCCAGCAAGTAAGCCACAATTTGGTTGGCTACATCCCTTGCCACATTGTCCTGGGCCTCTTTTGTTGAGGCACCCAAATGTGGGGTGCAAATGAAATTATCAAGCTCCATTAGCTTGATCTTCCCGGGCGGCTCTGTGGAAAAAACATCAAGGGCAGCACCTGCCAGGTGCCCGGAGGCCAAGGCATCATACAGATCATCCTCGTTAACAATGCCTCCCCTCGCGCAGTTGATCAACATGGCACCCTTTTTCATTTTCGCGAGGGTCTCCATATTTATGAGATTCGTGGTTTCCGGGGTCTTCGGGGTGTGGATGGTTATGTAGTCGGAGCGGCGGAGAAGTTCATCAAATTCCACGCCTTCTGCCCCCAGCTCACTAAGAACCTCTGGCTTAACATAGGGATCATACACAATTACCTTCATCTTGAGGCCTCTGGCCCTATCTGCCACAATCCTACCGATATGGCCAGCCCCAATTATCCCTAATGTCTTGTTAAACAGCTCTTTGCCTTGGAGCTTCTTCTTTTCCCACTTCCCCGCCTTCAGGGAAGCAGTTGCCTGGGGAATATTCCTGGAAAGCGCCATCATCATGGCGATTGCGTGCTCTGCCGTAGTAACGGTGTTTCCCTCAGGCGTGTTCATGACAACAATACCACGCTGAGTAGCAGCGGGGATATCTACGTTGTCAAGCCCAATACCCGCACGGCCAATAACCTTCAACTTGTCAGCCGCATCGATGATATCTGCTGTTACCTTTGTGGCGCTTCTAATAACCAGGGCGTCGTAGTCCCTGATAATGGATTTTACCTCTTCCGGCGGGAGTCCAGTGTTCACATCGACATCAATACCGGGGGTATTCTCGAAGATCTCTATACCTACCTTGCTAAGATTATCACTTACCAGAACTCTCATCTTACCCCCTCCTCTCTGACACTCTTATTATAAAACCATCAACAAAAAATGCGGAAGAAGCACTCATGCCCCTTCCGCAGGCGTTTGTTAATCACTTACACCGGCTAAATTTTCTCTGTTAATAGACAAAAGGAATATAACGGAAAACAAAACACTAACCCTCTTCTTTCTATACCGCTTTGTAAAGGAAAATAAATACCAGATCAAGACTATTATTTCAATTATAAAATGGTGACAGAATATAACTAGTCTTCCAGTGACATTAGGTATGACCTCAGGTTTATCCCCTTATTTTTCAACCCTAGTTTGGTCCTTATTTTGTAACGGTGGGTCGTAACGGTATTTAGTGCGGTCCCTAGGACCTGGGCTATTTCCTTGTTGGATAGCCCCTCTTTTACGAGGTGCGAAATGCGGATTTCCATGGGGGTGAGGTTCAACACACTAGACGAAAGCCGCTTGACCATGGGCGAGGTAATATGACCAAGGTTGTTTTCCACCATGTCAAGGAGGATTCTTTGGTCCCGATCCAGGTTACTCCTCCTTAATCGCTCCAGGTAAGGAAATACCAACTGCCTCACATTGGACAAAATACTCTCCTCATCCTCTTTCTTCTTATCTTCCATCTGTTTCAACAATACCTTTAGGGCCACATTTGCTTCCTCAAGGCGTTTTGACTGGACTTGCAATTCCATTTCCCTGCTGCGCAAGTCCTCAACCGCCGTTTTAAGGGCTGTAATATCTCTTCCTTCGGCAATAAGAAGGGCGATTTTGCCCTTAGTGTCTCGTACTGGTTTAACAGAAAAATCAAAGCTCATTATTTTCCCGTCTGCGCGACTGTGTTGGGTCTCAAATCTTACCAGCTCTCCGGAAGCTGCCGCCTTAATAGCCCTTTTCAACCGCTTTTGCTCGCGAGACGAGTGTATCCACCACGGCGTTTTCCAAAAAGGTTTCTCTTCGATCTCCTCCTCTTTGGTCTTGACAAAATCCATGGCCGTCTTGTTTACCTTGATGACACTCCCGTCCAATTTCAACACGGCAATGAACTGGAACGTCTGATCAAAAATGGCCCTGAGCATGGTTTCACTTTTCTGCAGGGCCTTCTCTGCTTTGGCCCGTACTGAAATCTCCCGTTCCAATTGCTCATTTATCCTGGTTAGGCGTTCCGTCCTCTCCTTAACCAACTCTTCCAGGTGGTCCCTGTGTCTAATGAGCTCTTCTTCAAGTCGCTTTCTTTGAAAAAATTCGGGGATGGCTATGGGTTTACCCCCATGAGACCTTGAATAGCTATGGGAACTATACCTGTTCAGGTATTCCTCAATTCGTGAAGGTGGCGCCATTATGAAGCGGCAATGTTCGTCTCCCTTTGCCTGGCACTCTATCTCAACTGCCACAAGTGGGAGCCCAAAACTTTCCTCGCACCACCCGGACGAATACCCAGCATTCATAATGCAAACCGGAAAATCGGCCTTTTCTCCGCTCTTAATCCAGGTGTCAGCCTCAAATGAAAAAGGATGATCATATATCAGGAAGTAATTTTCGTCCGGAGACGGATGAGATTCTGGCAATATCTTTACAAATGCCCAGCCTGTGTAAGCGAAATGAATCGGTCCAGCAGAAAGCTTTTCAACGGGCTTTGATACGTTCATTTTTAGATAAAAGCTTCTGGCATCTGCCTTGCCAATGGCATGGGCCATGTCAAAGAGAAACCCCGAGGCCACCCGCCGCGCTTCCTCAATGCCCCTATCTTTATATAGTGAGGTGACCAGGTCGAAAAACTCTTTTGACATGGACGCTGCCCGAACAAGGATGTAGCGCTCCCCCGACACCTCAATTTGCGCCTTGCCAGGGGCTTCCCTCTTTTGGCCAAAGTACTTGTCAACATACCTCTGGGCCTTAAGAAACACTGATTCTAGCTCAGGGGGGACGCTCACTGTTGAGAGGGGCCCAGTCAAGGGAGTCTCTTTTCTCTTGGTCTTTACTGTAGCTGCCTTTCTGGATATGGGCCTGTTGTTTGCCCTCTTCCTTGCTGGCCTCGCGCCCATACGTTTTGCCTCTTTTTCAGTGCCTCATTGGAACCACGGCAACTTCTCTCGCGCTCGAAACTGAAAAGGTGGGAAGTTCGTAGTCACAAATACCTTAACCCTCGGCCTTTTTCTTAAGTGCTGCAAGTACCTTTTCAGGGGTAATGGGTAATGATCGAATCCGCACTCCTATGGCATCATAG
>DQZA01000019.1 GCA_011042035.1 Desulfobacteraceae bacterium | reverse complement strand
CGGTGCCAAACCAGATGTCCACCTCAGGTATCTCTTTTCCCAATTTGTACCCATAGCGCTGAACAAAACAACCAGTAACCACAAGCCGTGATATCTTACCCTCCGCCCTAAGGTCCGCAAGCTCAACAATGGTGTCAATGCTCTCCTTTACTGCATCCTCAATAAAGCCACACGTGTTAACAAGGGCCACATCTGCCTCTTCAGGCGTTTCGGTCACAACATAACCCGCCTTTGCCAAGAGCCCAAGCATATGCTCCGTGTCAACAAGGTTCTTGGGGCACCCAAGGCTTACTGCGTATAGGCTCTTTACAGCAGCCATATGAAGTCCGACGCTGACTCCTCATTTTAATTTGGGACTCGCTTCGATGGGTCGCCTTCCCGGAATCAAACCCAACTTGGAAAGGGTCTCCTTCCAAAATATGAAAAATATGAACTAGTGCGAGCAGCCACCCATCAAGTTCATATTTAACCGCTTGTTGAAGATTTGATCAAGGCTTTTGTTGATTACTCTTTTCGAGGCGATTAAGAAGGGTCATTGCAAATTGCTTGAGAAAAAGCAACTGGATATCTGTGGGTGAGCAGTTGGCAGGCCCACCTTACTGCGGTGGGCAGGCATTCCGTCGCTCATCACCTCACATAAGCCGGGCATCTTGGAAAAGCCTAACTAGGTCCAGTCTGTTAAGCGTATCTGTAAATATATCCCCCACTGCCATATCAGCCCCCTTCTTACGCAGCACCTTAAATCTTTCAGCACTACCGGATATGAATTGCGTGGCGCGAACTTGGCCATCAACCTTCAACCTGGCCTCATAGCTAATGGAGGCCACCCATCTTCTCTCAGCAAAATCCAAGGAAAAATCTTTTACCCCTATTTCCAGCTCAGGAATCCCGGGACCAACTCCTTTGGCCAGGTTTATACCCTCGTTTTCAATCCGCCTCTCAAAAGCCTTCTTCAAAGCAGCCATGGGAGCTAATGGCCCGATCTTGAATCCTGCCTCATTGTATTTCGCCACGGCAAATGAGACATTATTCGAAAAGTGTTTCAGCTCCCTTTTTGCCCCCGCTTTTAGGAATTCCTTAATCTGCCTCTCATCAATCACAGTAAACTTCAGGCTCTTCCCCTGCAGTAATCCGCTAGGCCCTGGCAGCTTATAAAGAATTTGAACTTCGTAGACCGAAGCGCAGGAGGCAATGACAAAGCCCAACACCCACAAAACCCATATGCCAAAATTTCTAAAAATAATTCTGTTCATCTCTCTCCCCCCATTTGAATCAGATGTCAGCCTTTTTAATTGATCTCTCAGCGTTAACCTACCCTTATGGTGCCAAAAGTCAAGAAAAACCCAGACCTTTGCCAGGAAGAACGCCTTCAGCCTGGATCAGCACAAATGTTATGGGCCGAAAAGGAAGAGATCAATGCAATTGCCCTCAAAAGCAGGCTTTTACCTTGACCTTCGGGCCAATGGGGGCTAAATTAAGCGGCTAAACTATTTGGTAATTAGTTGATACTATTATGCATGTCATAGAGCCCAACCGGCAAGACCGTGGCATTCTTCTGGCGAAGCAAAAAAGCTGTTTGTTGATTCAGATTGCCTTTTGAGACCCCGGCGCAGGGAAACGGTTTATTCCATTTGCCATGCTTCGGCCTTGGGCAAGCAGATATTCTCCTGGCCGTAATTGAAATTGGATTTTGGGCAAGATTTCACATAGTTCGGTTTAGCTGGCCTTATACACTTTTGCTTCTAAGTGGAATTACCTGTGGCGACCGATCCAATATGCGATCGGAATTCAGCCACATACCCTAACTAAAGATAACGGAGGTAGCTGTTCTATGAATCAAGAATTGATAAAATCTGTGGCCAAGAGGTATCAGTTTCTCTCAATTCTTTATCGCGATGAAATATCCCTCGACCTGATCGCTGCCATGCAGAAGGACGAGTTCCTGAACACCCTTGATAAAGCCGTAAAAGGATGTGAATTTGAGGAGCTCATATGCGGGTCAGAGATGATAACCGCATATCTAAGAAGTGGACCGGCTGAGAAGCTTTATAAAGAGCTCCGCTTCGATTACGCGGATCTTTTTCTTAACGCCGGGCCAAATCCTATATTTCCTTACGAATCCCCCATCAGGAGCGGCGAACCAATCGTCATGCAAAAACCTGTCTTCGAGCTGAGGGAATATTTCCGCAAGGCCGGTGTTCACAAGTCACCCGAATACAAGGATCTGGAAGAGCATATTGCAGTTCAAATGGAATTTCTTCGGTACGTACTTGAAAACGGTGACAGCGATTTGTACCTAGATTTCTTTCAGAATAAATTTTCAAAATGGGTCCCAAGTCTTTGTGATCAACTTATTGCAGCTACACCTTCCAATGGCAGCTCATCCCGAGACATCTTGAATACTCCTTCAGAGCTCACCTCGAATTTTTATCAAGGCTTGGGGCATTTCACTAGGGGAGTCGTGACGTGCGAGAGCTCCACTATTGGAGGAGATACCAAAGCTCAAGAGGTAACGAACAAAATGCTTCCAGCCTTCGAATTCCTAAATTTGCCACCAGAATACAAAACCCTTAGCCAAGGAGCACAAGATCCAGAGCCATCAAAGACCGTGCCAACCCATTGCTATACCTGTGGGGCGTTATGCGGCATGACTGCAAAACTCGAGGACGGAATCTTGATAGGTACCAGCGGACTCCAAGGCGACCCCAAGAGCGGTGGGAGGCTTTGCCCTAAGGGTGCCGCTGCCTCCAAACACCTCTACTCTGCTTACAGGCTCAAGGCTCCCCTGATTAGGGAAGGGAATCGCTTCCGCAAGGCCACATGGGATGAGGCGCTCGACAGGGTGGCTGAGGCCCTAACTAATATAGAACATAGTAAATTCGGTTTTATGAGAGGGAATGATTGGCTCAACAACATAACTGAAGCACTCTTTGATCACCTTGGCTGTCCCAAAACAACCCATCGGCCCATGTGCGATAATTCCAATCGCATGGCCAATGAACACAATTTGAATGATAAAAGGCCGTGGATCAACTACGAAGAGTCGGATTATATTCTGCACTTTGGCATGAATGAGTTGGCTACCTCTTATGGACAGCGTAAAACCGCTCAGTTGAGGGCAGCAATCAAGCGCGGGGCCAAGCTGGTGGTCTTTGACCCACGGAGATCAGAGACCG
Organism: Desulfobacteraceae bacterium; assembly: GCA_011042035.1. GTDB lineage: Bacteria > Desulfobacterota > DSM-4660 > Desulfatiglandales > Desulfatiglandaceae > B111-G9. Next base: position 4,837 of record DQZA01000019.1, on the reverse strand, counting down.
CAAGTGTGGCAACTGAGTGGATCCCTGTCAAGCCCGGAACCGATGCCGCAGTGGCCTTGGCAATGGCTTATGTAATCATCAAAAACGAGCTTTATGACAAAGATTTTGTTGAGAACTGGACTACAGGCTTTGAGGAGTTCAAAAAAAGGGTCATGGGTGAAGAGGACGGCATTGTAAGGGATCCTGAGTGGGCAGGCAAAATCAGTGGGGTGCCTCCAGAGACCATTGAGCGTATAGCGAAGGAATTTGCTATGGCCAAAAACAAGGGATGCATATCCTGGACCGGTCTTGCCCAGGTTGATAACGGCATGTATGGTACCGCAGCCATTCAGGCCCTCAATGGCCTATGTGGAACCTTTGACGCACCTGGTGGGCCTTCTCTGCCTTTCAAGCGCAAACTCAAATCTCCCTGGGGCGAAGGCCAGGAAAAGCCACCTGCCGCTGGCGCTCCAAAGTTAAATAAATTTGGCATCTGGTCGGGATGGGCACCTGCACACCTTTTGGCTGATGTAAAAGCAGGAAAACTTAAAGGGATAATCAATTATTTCGGTGATCCTATTCTTTCCTGGGGGAACCAGGAAGCTATCACCAAGGCTATTCAAAAAATGGAATTTGTTGCCACCATTGATGCATACATGTGTAATACAGCGTTGCTCAGTGATGTGGTTCTTCCTGACGCCACGTGGCTCGAGCAGAGCCAGGTCAAGGCGGATTGGTTATATGAAGCATTCATAGCATATTATGCAGAAGTAGTAAAACCCATGTATGATTCAAGACCAATATTTTGGATCATAGTGGAACTGGCAAAGAGGCTTGGCCTTGGCAAATATTTCCCTTGGAAGGATGTGGAGGAGGTGGAACGAAATCAATTGGCGGGCACTCCTTGGTCTTTTGAAGAGCTCAAAAACAAAGGATTTATTATCACAGACGAAGCAGAATATTATAAATACAAGAAATGGGGGTCTTTAAACGTGCCTGATGGTTATGGTTCCTCAGGGAAGACAGTGACAGGTAAGTACAACTTCCTGAATCCTGTGGCCAAGGAAAAGGGCGTAGATCCCCTTCCTGATTACAAAGAACCCGACCCTGATTTATTACCTGACGAAGAATACCCCTTTGTTTTTGGGAACTTCAGACTGTTTTTACATGAGCACTCTTCTACCTTTAACAATTATCAGTTGATGAAAGGCGAGAGCACTAATCCACTGTGGATTAATACGCTGGATGCCCAAGAGCTGGGAATCAAAGGGGGAGATAAAGTTAGGCTTAAATCCCCATGGGGCGAAGTGGAGATGAGAGCTCATGTTACCTGGGACATTATGCGAGGGGTCCTGGGAGCTGCCGGAGGCTTTGGACATATCCGTGGACTGGAGGGTGATCCTAGATACCCCCAATTTGGAGGGGTCAACGCTGCGGGCATCATGAAACCCAATTATACAGAGAAAATTGGGGGCACTCCACTGCTGAAATATATAAAAACCAGGGTTGAAAAGCTTTAGGCCCACCTCTATTCCTTAGAAAAAATGGCTTGTAACCGGGCTGAATGCTTGCCCTGCCCATGAGACAAGGCAAGCACTTCAGCTCGGGTTTATCATATGATGAAAAACGGGCAGAATTTCGGCCTCCCATCCATTGCTCCCCCACCCATAGATTATCGTCAAATAGTTCAGAGAATCCGCCAAGCAATCGCCCAAATTCAGGCCCACAATTTCGAGGAGCGCTTCTGCTCGCTGGGCGCAGGCTGCCTGCCTCTACCTATAAATCGTCCTTGAAACCGGAGGAAAGTTGATGTAAAGGTGTGCCCAGATCGAATCTTACGGACTGCGGAAAAACATTGAGAAAGGAGACACACACAGCCGATGGCCACAAGTCTAGACGAACTCTGCATTAACACCATACGGATGCTTTCTGCCGACTCTGTCCAAAAGGCCAATTCGGGCCATCCAGGCATGCCCATGGGGGCCGCCCCCATGGCTTATGTGCTCTGGACCAAATTCTTGCGACACAACCCCCGAAATCCCTCATGGCCTGACAGGGACCGTTTCGTACTCTCTGCCGGACACGGCTCCATGCTGCTTTATAGCCTCCTGTACCTTACCGGCTATGATCTTTCCCTGGAAGACCTGAAGAACTTTCGCCAGTGGGGAAGCAAGACACCCGGACACCCGGAATATGGCATTACGCCCGGAGTAGAGACCACTACTGGACCATTGGGGCAGGGCTTTGCCAACGGTGTTGGTATGGCAATAGCAGAGAGGCACCTTGCTGCTGTGTTCAATCGCCCAGGGGCCGAAATCGTTGATCATTATACCTATGCGATAGTGAGTGACGGGGATCTCATGGAGGGTATATCCCATGAAGCTGCATCCCTGGCAGCGCACTTGCGTCTTGGAAAACTTATTTATTTATACGATGACAACCACATATCCATAGAGGGACCAACTGATATTACATTTACGGAAGACCGCTGCGCCAGGTTTGAGGCGTACGGCTGGCATGTCCAAACAGTGGATAATGGCAATGACCTGGATGCCATCGGAAACGCAATTATGAATGCAAGGGCTGAAACCGATAGGCCTTCACTTATCGCCATACGCACCCACATTGGCTTTGGCAGCCCGGGCAAGCAGGATGACCCATCGTCACATGGTGAGCCTCTTGGGGCCGAAGAAATCTTAAGAACAAAAGAAAATCTCGGTTGGCCAAAGGAGCCATCCTTCTATGTACCTCAGGAAGTTTTGGATCACTTTAGAGAGGCACGATCAAAGGGTGCTGAACTGGAAAAGAAATGGCAAGAAAGGTTCGATAGCTATCAAAAGGCCCACCCCAATTTGGCCAAGAAATTCACTCTCTGGATACAAGACGAACCAGATGGTGACTGGGATAAGGTGATACCATCCTTTGAACCTGACACCAAAGGGATCGCCACGAGGGCCGCATCTGGCACTGTGCTAAACGCATTGGCTGATAGCATAGAGAACCTCATGGGTGGTTCCGCCGATCTTGGCCCCTCCAACAAGACCCTAATCAAATCCTCCAAAGACTTCCAGGCAGAGGCCTATGAAGGGAGGAATTTGAGGTTCGGCGTGAGGGAGCACGCCATGGGTGGTATTTTGAACGGCATGGCGCTCCATGGTGGCCTCATACCATATGGAGGAACGTTCCTGGTCTTTTCAGACTACATGAGGCCAGCTATTCGCCTTGCCGCTCTCATGGGGCTTAAAGTCATTTACGTTTTCACCCACGACAGCATTGGTCTTGGAGAAGACGGTCCCACGCATCAGCCCATTGAGCAGCTTAGTGCCCTCAGGGCCATACCCAACCTGACGGTGATACGACCCGCCGATGCCAATGAGACTGCCGTGGCATGGAAGGTGGCCATAAAAAGCGAGGGACCTGTGGCACTTGCTCTAACCCGCCAGGCCGTTCCAATATTAGATCGAACCGAGTATGGCCCTGCGCAAGGGCTTGAGAAGGGTGCCTATGTCTTGAAGCAATGGGGCGATGGCGAACCGCAACTCGTGCTGATCGCCACGGGCTCAGAGGTACCCATAGCCCTTGAAGCGGCTGAAGACCTTGCAGAAAGAGGGGTTGGAACCCGCGTGGTGAGTATGCCCTCGTGGGAGCTGTTTGATGAGCAACCTCAAGAATACAAAGAAGAGGTTATCCCAAGGCCCGCGGCAAAGATCGCTATCGAGGCAGGGGCAACTCACGGCTGGCATAAATACATAGGCGGTAAAGGGAAAATTATCGGCATCGATCGGTTCGGAGCATCAGCCCCTTATAAGATCCTGTATGAAAAATTCGGTATCACCTCGGCCCGCATTGTTGATGAGGCAGTTTCCCTTATTGGTGCCGAATGATCATAGGCCATGAAGCAGGTGATAGAATCAATCCGCTATGTTGTTGAAAACGCCCGCCATGTGAGTATAAATACTCAATCCATAAAAACCCTGGCAGCCCATATAGCAAAGGAAATCCCCAATATCCCCGGCTGGGATTATACTTACCATTACTTTAACGAAACCGAAAAAACTCTTTTTTATCTCTTTGTGCTGGACACCATAAACTTCTGCTTCTGGCCCCCTCCTGGACACGAAAGGTGGACCATCACGTATCATGGAAAAGAGCTGTCAGGATATTACGGTCTTGCCGCTGCCCTAAAGCGGGCATTTGAAAAAGGACACCCACTTCATGAAGTAGAGCGGCTTGCCTCCATGAAAATGCAGGAACTCCAAGAGATCCTCTCTGGCAACGGCCAACTGCAGTTAATGGAAAAAAGGCTGGAGGCTATCAGAGAATTAGGGAACTACCTCCTGGCCAAATGGCAGGGCAGCCCTGCCCTCCTGGTCGATGCCTGCAAAGGATCTGCAGTGCAATTGGCCTTAACCCTAGGGAGGGATCTAACGTCTTTTGCCGATTTTTCCACCTACAAGGGAAGGAAAGTCTATTTCTACAAACGGGCGCAGATACTTGCGGCAGATATCCATGCCAGCTTTGCCGGCAAAAAGTGGGGGGAGTTTCACGATATCGAGCAACTCACTGCCTTTGCCGACTACAAACTGCCTCAAGTGCTCAGGCATGTGGGAGTACTCCAATATGACTCGGAACTAACCAGAAAGGTGGATGGGAAAGAACTGATCCCACACGGGAGCCCTGAAGAAGTTGAAATACGCGCCCACACCATATGGGCAGTGGAACTGTTGCGAGACGAGCTTAGGCGGATGGGCAATGACATCCCGGCATTTGAAATAGACTGCATTCTCTGGCACATGGGACAAAAGGATACTTACCGAAAGAAACCTTATCACATGACACCCACCATCTTTTACTGATG
>DQZA01000177.1 GCA_011042035.1 Desulfobacteraceae bacterium | reverse complement strand
GGATTGTCACCGTTCACATAACAAAACTTTCCCCCGTAGACAACAAGAACCTTCTCTGATATCCGCTTGGCCTTTTCTATCCGGTACAGCAATTGCCTCTCGAGCTCCGGTGGCTTTTCATGGAGCCCAGGGGTATTATAAAAAATATGTCGCGCATTTAAAAACCCTTCTTTTTTTAGATGATTGAGTTCTAAACTTAATGTTCCACATGATACTATTACAATGTCACTAAAGGAAATCTCCGCCATAATAGCCCCTCCTCTTTATCCTGTTTATCCTGATCCGAGCTCCCCGATACCTAAACCTACCCCCAGCTTCTCTTGGTTTTATGGGAGTTAGCGAGATGGCCCCTTTTGGGCATGCCTGGGCACACCACCCGCACCCTCTGCATATATTTGGATCAATGTTTGCGGTCTCCTCCACATGGACTGCATGGGTAGGGCACACCTGCTCGCAGATTCCGCATGCAATGCACTTTTCTTTTTCTACGTGCGCAATAATGGTCTGCTCTCGCCTCCCCCGCTGCTCATCTTGCAGCCTCGAAATCCTTGCTTCCAGGGCTTCAACCCTTACTTGAAGCTCTTGTGCAATTGTCTTCAATTCTGCCAATTCATCATTGCTTGCTTTTGTGCTCATGCTTTATGCCTTTTCATAGTGTGCGTGGGTTTTTCGAAATCCTACCTAGTACTTCAGTGCCAGCTCGTATCCTGCGTGTACTGCGCTAAATATATCTTGCACCTGATTTGCATCGCCAATTATTTCCAAGCGCGAGACTATTTTCTTGATCTCCTCATCGGGCCCAGGAGCGGAAAGCATGCCAGAGGCCAAAATTACTGTGTGAAAAGGCTCCAGTGACATCTCAACCCCGTCTTGGACTATCTCCACATTTCCTGGATTGAACTTCTTGACCGCTGTATGGGGCATCAGGGTAACATTGGGTAGTTTCTCTATTCGCATGAGGGTGAGTTTTTTGGTAATCATTTCCATCATGCTTCCTATGGGGTCTGTTCTTTTCGTGGCCACCACTTCATAACCCTCTTTTCCAAGCTTTTCTGCAATCTCTAGCCCCACTCGGCCTGCGCCTATGACCAAGATCCTAGGGCCTCGCACCTCCTTTTCTCTCTCCAGATACTCCAATGAGGTCAGTACGTGCTGCTCCCCTAGCCCTGGTATGTCCGGGATATTCTGTACCGCGCCTGTGGCCCACACCAGAAGGTCCGGGTTGTGCTTTTTCACCAAATCCACGTCCACGGCGGTGCTGGTCAGAATGGTCACTCCTGCATTTCGTACCTGGTTCTCCAGGTCCTCCAAGCCTGGCTTCATCTCGGCCTTGCCGGGGCACTTCCATGCCAAGGCAAATTGCCCGCCGAGATGGTCCTTTTTTTCAGCGAGTATGACCTCGTGTCCCCTCCTTCTCGTGTACAGGGCTGCCGACATGCCAGCGGGCCCTCCCCCTACGACCAGCACCTTCAGTGGTGTATCGGTCTGGGTCAAAGGCGATTTACCCACTTCGGGGTTCAGGTTGCACCCTAATGGCTCGCCGTTTTTTAGACGGTGCAAACAGCCCTGCAAGCAATATCCGCACCGAATTACCTCAGCATCCTTTTGCTCTCTCCACTTTTCAATGAGATTGGAATCAGCTATTAGCGGTCTTCCCACAGCAACCAGGTCCGCCAAACCCTTTTCTGTGAGTTCAAGGACCTTTTCTTTCCTTCCCATTCTGCCAGCGGCAATGACGGGTAGCGAGGTGTGGTGCTTAACCCAGAATAGGGAATCAATCTGAGGATCATGAGGCAAGGCGCCATGGTGGAAGTACCATGGGGGACTGAAGCACGAATTTCCCATTCCCACGTGAATTGCTGCTGCTTGTTTTTCAGCGGCGAGCTCCAGCAGCGGCAGCAGATCTTCTTGGGAAATTCCATATTCTGGTGACATTTCATTTCCAGAAATACGCATGATCAATGGCAAACCGGGTGCATTAATCCTGACGGTAGAGATGACCTCCCTAGCAAACAGGAGTTTATCTTGTCCGTATTTGTCATCCCTGCGGTTGATCTTGGTATTCAGGAATTGAGAGATGAGATAACCGTGGCCTGCCTGGATTTCTATTAAATCGAAATCAGCGTCAAGGGCCACTTGGGCGGCGTCGCCATAAGCTGCTATGATATCATCTATTTCCTCTTCGGTCAGGGATTCAGACTCCTGTTGAGTGGTTGGGCATGTGATGGGCCCTGGTGCCTTGGGTTTGGTGCCAGTTGCCTTTGGATTGGCTGCCGCCCCGGCATGGTTCAAATGGAGGCATGCGAGCCTGCCCTCGCGATGAATTACCTCCACGATTTTTTTTAGCTCATCTGCGCTGTACGGAAAGTGTATGGCGAGCTGCTTTGGGTGTTCCCTCCCATCAGGCGTTACTGCTATGGGCTCCAAGATTATAATTCCGGGCCCATTCTGTGCAATTTGTCTATAAAAAAGTAATTGCCTTTCAGTAACTCTGCCGTCAGGGGAGCCGTATCCCAGCTTAATTGGGGGGAATACGAATCTATTAGGCAAGGCCAAGCCATTTAAATCAAATTTTTCAAACATTCTCTCCATCGTCAGCCTCCTGCTTTTGGATTCTTTCTGTCTTTGTTGCTCTCAAATAATTGGATTACTATCTGAGGTTGCAGCAGATCCCTCAAGGGCCCTATTCAGGGCCTCTGAGAGTACTATCTCTTCCTGTAGTCCTATAATACGCTCTACCTCTCTGCCTTCCTTAAAGATTATCAGGGTAGGAACGTGATGAATTTCCAAATTCAATGCAAGATCTTCATGCTCATCGACATTGAGTCCATGAATGAAGACCCTATCTTTAAATGTAGAGGCAATCTTATCAATGATAGGTTCAAGCAGACGGCAAGGAGCGCACCAAGGCGCATGAAAGTTGACTAGGACCACACCCTGGCCAATACTTCTGTAAAATTCCTTTTTACTTTTGATTGTCTTTACGCCCATGCCTGGCTCGCCTACCTGGCATTACTTTGTATTCTAATTAATCAATAAACATGCCAACAGAAGCCATACAGTTCATATCTCATTAAATGTCACGCAACTGCTTATTTGAGCTAATTATTTTCAAGTTCTCCAAGATCGCTGATATGGAGCACAAGAGCCTTGACACGAACCAGTTGCGTTACATATAGTTACCGTAACGTTACCGAGCGTTACCGTAATTCCTATGAAGCACCAAGAGAGCACTCCTAAGAGTGATAAACTCGTAAAAAGTCGTAAAGAGGGACGGCACAGTAAAAAGCTCCCAATGCAAGGCGTGCGAATCTTGAGGAATGAGGCGTACTTATCAGCACGTCGGAATGACGCCTGCCTGCCGAAACCCCCACCTGCGTGCAACATGCGGGCAGCTCGGCGCAGGCAGGAAAGATGAAGTAAAAGGCTGCAGATGGACTTTTTACGAAGCCGTCAAGTGTAGAACTTCAATGGCGCGCTTGGCTGTGTGCCAGCGGGAATCTCAAAGGGGTGGATATGCAAATAAAATTTGATCCTAATTTTGCAAGACTGCTTTGGGAATCAATGGCAGACGGAGTTTTCACATTAGACAGCCAAGGCATTATAACCTCGTGGAACCCTGCTATGGAGAGGATCTCAGGGTATGGTGCTGAAGAGGTTCTTGGAAAGTCATGCTCATTTCTAAATTTCAACAGATGCTTCGGCCGGACGTGCCCTACTGGGCTTGAAGAATGTGGGATCCTAAGGCACGAACAACCTGAAACTACAGAATGCTTTCTCACGCACAAGGACGGCTATGATGTTCCAGTAGTTAAATGTGCCAGGGTAGTGAGAGGCAATGATGGGCAAATAATGGGTGTGGTGGAGACAGTAACTGATCTCACCGAGCTGAAAGAGGCCCGTAAAAAGGCTGAAGAGGCAATCAGTCGTTTGGCCGAACTACACAGGTTTGACAAGATCATCGGGAAAAGCCACGGAATGCAGCAGGTTTTTTCCGCCATCAGAGCGGCTGCATCTAGCGACGCGACAGTGCTTCTACAAGGGGAGAGCGGTACAGGAAAGGAGCTTGTAGCAGGCGCCATCCATTATAATAGCCCCAGATCCAGAATGCCTTTTGTTACTGTCAACTGTAGCGCCCTTTCAGAGAGCCTGCTTGAAAGTGAGCTTTTTGGTCACATAAGAGGAGCCTTTACCGGCGCCATTAGAGACAGAAAGGGCAGGTTCGAAGAGGCTGATGGGGGGGCTATATTTCTTGATGAAGTGGGGGAGATAAGCCCTTATATCCAGGTCAAGCTGCTTCGAGTCTTGCAGGAGAAAGAAATCGAGAGAGTCGGAGAATCACTGAGGCGAAAGATTGACATCAGAATAATTGCTGCTACCAATAAAGACCTCCTGGATTTAGTTAGAAGGGGACATTTCAGGGAGGATCTCTACTATCGGCTAAAGGTATTCCCTATCCAAATTCCACCGCTAAGAACCCGAAAAGAGGATATTCCCCTCTTGGTTAGCCATTTTGTATCGCTCGAAAATAAAAAAACACGCAAAAGAATTCGTGGTGTGTCACAGGCAGCCATGAGAATTCTAATGGACTACGACTGGCCTGGAAATGTAAGAGAACTTCAAAACGCCATTGAGCACGCATTTGTGCTATGTGATGAGGAATATATAGACGTCTTCGATCTACCCTTGGAGATCCGTCAGCTTGCTTATCAGCCCTTTAAGCACACAGAAGTCTCACTGGCGGGCCACAAGACTTTTGGGCGCGTTAAGCTGACAAGAGAACGCCTTCTTGACTTGCTTGATGAGTGCGATTGGAACAAGGCAGAAGTGGCAAGGCAGATTGGAATGAGCCGGACCGCCGTTTGGAAGTACATGAAAAAGTGGAGCATCCCGCTAAATCGGCCAAGTTGAGATTTTACTAAGCCATACGCCCTGTGTCCCATAAGAGTCGATTTTCTCACGCAAACAAGGCAGCAAGTAATACCGCGAGAACCCCATTTAGAAATATGCCATCGAATGTCCCTGCCCCGCCGATGGATGCCACAGGGGCCCCTAGGTCCTTGATCTTTTCAAGATTCAAAAGGTCAGCCCCTATTAAGGTACCTAGGGTCCCAGATATGTAGGCCACTATAGGCACATAAGCCGATCCTATTGTCACTGCTATGAATGCTGCTACCAGTGGGGGAAGAAAGGCAGGCAGCGCAATGCCCACCCCGTGCACAGGCCTTGCCAGTTTGTATGTGACCACAGTCATAATAGCAGTGGCTATCCCTGCCCTGGTCCATATCCCGGTCTTAAGCAACAGGCAGAGTGAGATGAGGACGGGTACTATGGCACCCCCCACATTAATGGCCAGAACCGTTTCTTTCCTTTTCCAAACAGGTACCACGTAACGGAAGCCAAAGAAATCCACCCTTGTTTCCGTTGTCATAGTTTCTTGAGGGATTTTCCTAATTGGAATGTTAACAAAACTTCCCACCAGTGTGACAAACAAAGCACTAAACACATATTCTGGGGGAATCCCGATCCTGGTAAATGCAAGGGCAATGATATTGATTTGCGCCATTACAAAAAAGAACAGGATGAAAAAGAAAAAAAGGATAATGAACAAAAACGTCAAGGGGTTAAAAAACATCTCGCTCTCCTGTTACCCGGACTTAGAAGCTAATAAAATAAATAATCTTTTGAGCGGAAAGAATAGTATCATCTCGGCACCCATCTTTCTATAAAAATCCCTCAGACCACGGTTTTGTTTGACTTAAATAAAAGATTTTCCTAAAGTCCTATGCGATTACTCTGGGTCACTAATCAAAACCTAACCTAAACGAGGATAAGGAGAAAGCAAATGATCATTTCAGGAAATGACTATATTGAGCGCCTTGCAGGATACAAGCGGGAAATTTACGTAAAGGGAGAGAAAATTCAGGACTTCGTGGAGCACCCTAACATCCGGCCCGCCATAAACGCCATTGCATTTACCTATGATCTGGCGGCCAGAAATGACCAATATGCTCCGGTGTCGGATCTGGTCGGAGAAAAAGTAAACAGGCTGAATTATGTGAACAAGACGCCTGAGGATCTGATAGCAAGGCTTGACTTCCAGCGCGAGTTGAGCATGAGAACGGGTACGTGTCACTACAGGTGCCCCGGCGCAGATGCCATTTGTTCTATATATCCTTCCACAAAGGAAATGGACGAGAGGCTTGGAACAGATTACCACCAAAGGTTTCTTTCGTTCTTGAAAGAAATACAATCAAAGGACTATGCCTGCACTGGTGCACTGACCGATACAAAGGGTGATCGTTCAAAAAGGCCAAAAGAGGCCAAGGATATGTATGTACATGTGGTGGAAAAGAGAGATGACGGGATAGTAGTGAGCGGCGCAAAGATTCATCAAAGCGGGGCATTTGCAGCAGACGTAAACTTTGTCTTACCAACCCAAACGTTCAAGAAAGGCGAAGAGGAATTTGCCATAGCCTTTGCGGTTACACCTGAAGATGAAGGTGTTAAATACGTTCTTCAAAATACGGGGTATCAAGCAAAGCTGCGGGAGGGAGGGTCCTACGAGGCAGGGAATCGCAAGTATGGTGATAGGTTGACCTGCACGGTCCTGTTTGACAACGTGTTTATTCCGTGGGAGAGGGTCTTTGTTTTTGAAGACTTGGAGGCTGAGCGCAGGGTATTGACAAACTTTGCGGTATCCCACAGATGTGCCGGCGCAGCATGCAAAGCTGGTTTCATTGACTCCATGATCGGAGCTGCCAGCCTTATGCTTAAGGCAAATGGTCTTGAAAAGGTGCCAGTTCTCAGGCAAAAAATCGGGGAGATGGTAGGGATAAGCGAAGCCACCTATGGAATCGCAATAGGCGCAGCTACCAAGGGCTTCGAGGATTTCGGATCGTGGCAGTCTAACCGCCTCATTGCAAATTCGGGCAAGATAATAGGCGTAGAAGGCTTCAATAAGGTGCTCATGAACCTGGCTGAGATTGCCGGTGGCATTCCGGTAACCGCTCCTTCAGAATTTGATCTGCAAAACCCCGAGATTGGGGGTCTCATTAACAAATATTTACAGGCGAGCCCCAATTTCACTACAGAAGATAGGCTCAAGATAATAAAGTTTATTGAATTCTGGGCCACCAGTTCTCATTTATTGGGTGGTATCCACGGAGGGGGCTCTCCAGCAGCCTCCATAATATTCCTGCAGCTCCTTGCTGACATAAAGTCAAAGGAGGATGCTGTAAAAGAGGCCCTTGACATAAACGAGTAACAATAGCAACCCTATTGCCGCCTGTATCCACCTGGGAAAGGGTGTCAGCTTGCCAGCGATTCGGAAGGGATAATGGATTACACCTGGGAATGAGCTACGAGGAGGTCCACAACCTCTTGCATAATGAAAGAACGAAGGGCAAAAGATCACAGTAGAAACTCTAAGTGCCCTTCAGTAAAGGTTCTAAAAGCTTAAGGCTGGAGATTGCATGCCACGTTGCATCAAGAAAAGGGGCCCCGCCGTTTTTCCTGGCAAACCCCCCTCGCACAGTCCTACACCTCAGGATAAAGTCGCGGACGGCAATGGGATTCGCTGGAGCGGCATTAAGGATCTTCAAGATCATAAGACAAATGTGGCAATTTTCGATGAATGAGGTGGTACCCGGGTAAAATCCAAATCCTCCGTCCGGGTTCTGACATTGAATAACCCAGCTTATGAGACTCTCCCTGTCAGGTGTGGTATTATTGCGACATAAATCGGCCACACAAAGTTTCAACCATAGCTCTTTGGCCGTTCTCCATCGGCTAAAATCGACCTTGTCTTCGTCAAGCTTTTTTAAGTCGGGCGGTCCCAAGCCGACCTGCTCCTTGGCCTTACATAGGTAGTAAAAATCTTCTAGCGTCTCCTCTTTATCATTCTCAATGTAGCGGAAATAGTTGAGTATCTCGGAGGTCGTATCGAGTCCTATGATATCCCGACCCAGCAGGTAATAGTAAAAGGTTTTGGGATTCCAATTTGCCCGAGGCCTCAGCCCTTCCAGGTATTGAATTGACATACCGATCCGCTCGCTGATTTCTTCTTTTCTATC
>DQZA01000162.1 GCA_011042035.1 Desulfobacteraceae bacterium | reverse complement strand
TCCAGGCTGGCGATTGATAACTTGATCAGCTCTTCTTATTAATATTAGGGAATACCCCTTTTAAAACAGGCTTGATTAAAGCCTTTTTCTATATTAATTTAAGGATTCTAATGCTTGGAGGTACATTCGAAACAATAAGGCTAGTTCTAACTAGGCTCTACTTGAAATATGGTCTATAAAATGTTCTTTTATTTGTTTCAAGTAAAAGGGGCTGGAAAGATATGGATAGGCAAAGAATAAAATTTCCTTATGGAAGATCTGAGCTAGAAGTAGAAATACCCAGCGAAAATTTTATGGGTGTTTTGAAAAGCATAGATCCCCCCGGCGTAAACGATGAAAGGGCAGAAATCGAGAGATCTTTAAAAGAGCCGATCGGAACGGAAACGATAGGAAAAATGGTGAGCCCAAGTGATAAAATCGCTCTCATAATCAGTGATAAGAGCAGACCAGTTCCGAATAATCTCATCGTCCCTTCCCTACTCGACGTATTGGAAAAAGCGCAGGTGGCCCGCAGAAACATCAAAATCATTGTTGCTCTGGGAATGCACCAAAAGATGAGCAAGAATGAGATGATTTCCATGCTTGGGGCAGATATCGTGAAAGCCTACGATGTGCGCAATCACGATTGTTTTGACCAGGACGGCTTGACTTTCATTGGCACCACTCCGGGTGGCACCAAGGTAGAAATAAATAAACTCGTGGCTGAAGCAGATTTCGTCATCTCCACCGGATACATAGAGCCTCACGAATTCGCGGGATTTACTGGAGGCCGAAAGAGCATCTTGCCCGGGGTATCCGGCATTGAAACCATCAAATGGAATCATAGAATTGAGATGTTAGAAAACCGGAAGGCAAAACCTGGTATTCTTGATAATAACCCCATCCATGAAGATATGCTCTACGCCTGCGGCATGGTAGGATTGGATTATATCGTCAACGTTGTCTTAAACAGCAGAAATGAAATCGCAAGATGTTTTTCAGGTGATTATAAAAAAGCTCATGAGGCAGGGGTGGCCTTCTTCGAGAAGTATTCGAAGATCGAGGTCAGCGAACAAGCGGACATTGTTATCACTTCTCTTGGCTACCCTACCAATAGAGACTTATATCAGTCAGTGAAGGCTGTCTTTGCTGTTGAGCCGTTGATAAAAGATGGCGGCTGTATCATTTTGCCGGCTAAATGCGAAGATGGGCTGGGGCCTGATTTGTTTGAGGAATGGATGACCACTGTATCATTTCCGGAAGAATTCTTTTCCAAGATAGAACAAGAAGGCTATAGTCCTAAGATTGATCATTGTTATTTCCTTGCAAAAATTCTTAAGAAGGCTCACCTAATTGTGGTATCATCACATCCCCGCGTCAAAGACATCGATTTTATTGAATCGGTGGGCGATATTGAGCAAGCTCTTTCAATAGCGTTCCAAAGAACGGGAAAGGATGCAAAAATAATTGCCACTCCCTATTCAACAAGGCTCTTGCTGAGTGACAGAGATAGAAACGATGGAGAGCGCATTGGTTCTAGAGAAAGTTAGCCATAGTTATAAAGAAGACAGATGAACTGACATCATAGTTTTATTGCCCCGCTTTCTGGCCGGCGGACGATCGATCTTCTTCGTGCTCGAGGACAACATCGAATCCTGTCTACTCTTGATTCCTTCAAAGGAAGGCAATCCCCAGTTCCTGATCAGTGGAGAAAGCTTGGTTGGTCGCTATGGGGAAGGGACCTGAGGCAGAAAAGTGATGGGATTAGCTCAGAGATATCGCTCCAGCGTTGTGAATAACGGGTTTATGGCCAAGGGCTTCTGCCTGGAGACAATTTCCTCAATTCCTTCCAGGCAAGTTCGTTTCCATATCGCTTGCGAAACAACTCCGGCCTCTTTGGTCTTGCCTATAAACTGAGCTCCAATGATCGCTCCATCTTTCGCAATTATCCAGCGACTGTGATTTGCATATGTTTTCTCAATTACTTGAATGTCGCTGGAATCCTCGAAGGCTGCTTGTGTGTGTCCGATCGAAGCAACGTGAGTTCCGAAAACATTAATGCCAACGACGTTCACAAAGCCAGGGTATTTGGAGTGGATGCCAACACAATTATAACCCGCTGTTTTTCCCTGAGATATGGCGTTTGGCCACAGAAGTTGTAAACTGTTTTTGTCTGTTACAACATCTCGAGATTCAACACAATCCCCACAGGCATAGATATTCTCAATGTTCGTTAGCATCTGGGCGTTTGTTACGATACCTCCCAATTCTCCAATCTCAATCCCTGCGGAGCGAGCCAGATCAACTCTGGGCCTCATTCCTGTGGAGAGAATCACTGTATCACATTTGATTTTTCGATTTTCAGTCTCGATGCCTTCTACTTGTCTTCTCCCAAGAATTTGGACAACTCTTTCTTCAGTAAGCACTTCAATCCCATGTTCGCTGAGAATTGTCCTAATGATATCACCGGGTTTCCTGTCAAATGCCCTTGGCAATATCCGATCTAGTACCTCGATAAGGATCACTTCGCAGCCCCTCATCTTCAGGGCTATGCCTACTTCCACACCGATGAAACCAGCCCCGATAATTACCACTTTTTTCTTATCGTACGCCAGGATTTTGTCCACATCTGTCAGGGTTTTGAAGGTGAAAACTCCAGCCTTATCGACTCCTGGAATTCGGGGGATTATTGTTTCAGCTCCAGTTGCGATTATCAGCTTGTCATAATGCAACTTTCTGCCTTCGAGAACGACTTCTTGATTCTCGACAATAATTCGCTCGACCTTCTTGCCGAAGATGTTGCGGATATTCTCTTTTGAACTTCTCTTGTCTTGGTCCAAAAAAACATGTTGCCGTTCTATTTCACCAGAGAGGTAGTAAGGAAGAGCACAGGCAGAATACTCGGGGAAAGCTTCTTCAGAAAGGATGGTAACTTCGCAGTTGAATTTGGCGGCTATTGAAGCTGCGCTGTTCCCGGCAGCTCCATTACCTATAATAACAATATGCATTATTATCTTACGTAACTTAAATCGGTTGACAAATGAATGATTTTATTTTTTTTTAGACTTGACGTCAAGTTTAAAAAATGCCTGTTCCGAATGCTTGACATCCAATACATATTTTTTTTATGATGGCACTTGTATTTTGCAGATGGCCGCCGAGGCAAGAGAACTAGCTATGTATTGCCTTCACAGTTTTGACATTTCAGAAAGCGGCCCTGCAAGCTCCATACTGCGACATGAGTAAATGCCGGCCATCGCCTAGAGGAGAGTGACTCCCTGAGCCCTTTTCCGGGGAGTTATCATATTAGATTATCGAAAGGAAGGGAGGTGTATTTATGACACAACGGTCTAAGGTAATCCTAGTAGATCCGGACAAATGTACTAGTTGCAAGCAATGTGAGAAGGTTTGTTCTTTGAAGCACGAAGGAGAGTGTAATCCTGAATTATCCAGAATAAAGGTGCTGAGGAACGAAATTATGGGCCAGTATTTTGTCACCGTTCCGGTGGTATGCCAGCAATGTGAAATACCGATGTGCATGGAAGTATGCCCCACGGGGGCTATCTATGAAGATCCAGCAACAAGTGCAAAACTGGTGGATAAAGAACGTTGCATTGGGTGCAGGATGTGCGTCATCAGTTGCCCTCTTGGTGCCATAGAGGTGCACCCTGTCAAACATACGGCGTTTAAGTGCGATTTGTGCGGGGGCGACCCGGAGTGCGTGAAAATCTGCCTGGCAGAAGCGTTAACCTACGTCGATAAGGATAAAATCGGTTTCAAAGAGAGACGGGAAGGGCTCAAGAAACTTTCAGATCGCCTGGTGCTGGTGGCCGGCATGCCTGCTGATGGGGCAACAGAATAAAGGAGGTGAAGTAAAATGAAATACGGATATGCTGGAAGCATTTTGCGAATAAACTTGACTGACGAGAGTGTTTCAAAAACACCGACGTGGGAATATGCCAGGAATTTCCTGGGAGGTAGAGCCATAAATGCGAAGCTGATGTTTGAAGAGTCTGAGGCCGGTGTAAGCGCTTTCGATCCTGGTAATCCCGTAATTATAGGGGCGGGCCTTCTTGTTGGCAGCGGCGTTTTTGGCGCCGTACGACATGAGATAACCACCCGTTCCCCAGAACAGGTACCCGAGGGTTTTGGAAATGTGGGCAGTGGCGGCACATTTGGCCCGCAGATGAAGTACGCTGGATACGATCACATAGTGATCAAGGGCAAAGCGAAAAAACCCATCTACATATACATTGAAAATGATGAGATACATTTCAGAGATGCCTCGGCATTGTGGGGAAAAGGAATATTCGAGACAAACAGGCTTATCCGCGAAGAACTCGGCGACCCTGAGGTGGCCATCCTGGCCATAGGCCAGGCGGGGGAACGTCTTGTTCGTATTGCTACGATTGAGCACGAGTACAGAAGCGGCACTGCACTGGGAGCAGTCTGGGGAGCCAAGAACCTCAAGGCCGTAGTAGTGAGAGGAACCAAAGGCGTTAAGGTGTATGACCCCGAGAAGATCCTGGAAATGAATAAGCAGATGCTGAGTATCATTGAGAAGAAGCTTAAAGACTATATTGAGTGGTGCAAGGCAAATGGAAGAGAGTATCTGCCATATCCCAAGTACGCCCTGGGAGTGGATGCTGTGGATGAATACCTAGTCCAACAGGAAAAGGCATTCACGGGTTATTTCAAGGGCATTGAGTGGCCTGACCTTGAGAAGACCAGGGCAGTACCTTTTCTGAAGAAACGCATGGTGAAGCAGACGGGTTGTTGTCCTCTCTCCTGCATAGGGATAATAAAAGTTCCTGGAGTCGGGACTTCTGTAATGAGGTGCGATCCGTTCTGGTGGCCTTGGCAGTTGTACCTGACCGATATGGATAAAGCGTTCGAAGCTACACGGCTCTGTTCTGACTACGGCATAGATAACCAGGACATCGCCACGCCGGTTTCGTGGCTGATGCAGTTGTATGAAGACGGAATCATTACAGCAGATGACACAGATGGCGTTCCCATGGAGTGGGGAAGCGGTGACGCGCTGATCCACGTGATTCACAGCGTGGCCAACAGGAAAGGATTTGGAGACGCACTGGCTGACGGTGTATTGAACCTGGCCAAAAAGCTGGGACCTAAGGCTGAGGCCTTGCTGATTCACAGAAGGGGCATCGTGCCGAACAGTGACGAGTTCCGAAATCAAACAGGCGTTGCACTGGGAACATCTGTAGATACTACCTGTGGCAGGGAAAACTGGTATCATGACCAAATTTGGGAAAAGCACCTGAAAGAAACCGGCAGGGAAAAGGAACTGGAAGAAGCGTATGCACGGGCGAGAGAAATCTATGGGACAGAAAAAGCAATAATTCCCTGGGAGTACGAAGGAAAGGTCAGGGGCGTAATAGAAGCCGAGTACTTCGAGCGAATATCTGACATACTCGGCAGGTGCTTCTTCGTGCCTAAGTACGCGGGTCACACCGGTCCTATAGAGTTAGAGGCGTGTAAAGCTGTCACTGGAATTGATTTTACTGAAGAGCAATTGAACACTTATGCAGAAAAGGCGCTCATCCTAGAAAAGGCATATAACGTCAGAGAAGGCTTCGACCGCGAAGACGAAAAAATACACGATTTCTGGTTCAAAGAGCCGATACCGGACGGTCCGCACAAGGGCAGGGTGCTCGATAAAGCCAAGTTTGAGAAGATGAAAGATGAGTACTATGAAGTTCGCGGCTGGGATCCCGAGACAAGCTGGCCTAAAAGGGAAACTTATGAGCGTCTCGGGCTCGAAGACGTAGCCGAAAGCTTAGAAAAACTGGGAAAACTCCCCAAAACGAAGAAGCAAAGTTAAGCCTCGAGCACACCATCAATACCAATTTGTAGGGGAAACTTCTCTTTCATCTCCCAATAAGCTCAGCTTTTCTCTAGCCTTTTCAAAAGCACACCAGTACCATCTGGACCAGGGGCCCTAAGCTCGCAGGACTTTGTTGCCTTCTATGTAAAGTTCATTTTCTTTGATCTCAAATTTTGTCAGTGAATCACCTTAATTAAAACCAGTTCCCAAGCAAAGCTTCTTTCCCGGTCTCGATTGACTTTTTCACTAGCTCTAGAACCTGGGTGTAATCCGCCATCAGTCCGGGGTGATCATGCCTGTTTCTAATTATATCCTAAACGGCCTTGAGCGGGTCAGTGGTGTAACAGGAATAAATCCATTCGCAGTAATTCTCCTTCCCTTCCCTAGAATCTTTCAAAATCCTAGCGGCCCAGGAAGAAATCGCATTGCCCAATGATTCAGCTATTATGTAAGAATTTCATTAATCCCTGACGAATATAATATTCATACTCTCAGAAGTACAGGCCGCAAGTAAGGCTGTGTAGTCGATTTCAAAAGCGATATGATCTCCGACTTGATAATCCTTTTCGGAATCCTCGATATCAACTATAGTATGATCGAATGATCGTCCAAGAATTTCGATTTTTGGATCCACAGGCCAGATATTCTCGGATGAAACATCTTGATATCCCAGAGCTAAAAGGGCACGTTTACGTTCTCCCCGGTCAACAAAAGTTTTGGACTTCATAAAAGCATCAGTACCGAGTTCACCGAACGGAATAGTTGGCTTACGATTGACTTCGATGATTTCCGCTTTCAACGTGTACAGATTAGATACGACTCGGTTGACATCCATATTCGAATGGTAAAATCCGTTTACATACCTGATATTCACATAATCGATCCCGAAGGCGAGCAAAGCACCAACACGAAGGTGATTAATTCCCTCCGGCAATGTTCCTTTTTCGATCAAGTAGTAGCTCGTGCCGTTCCCCCCTGAGATGTACTTAAATCTTATTCCAAATTTGGCTTCGAGCTCTCGGGCGATTCGGACAAACATCCTCCCATTTTCCACCGTAGGATTTACGGTTCCATAGCAGCCGAAGTTGGTTCCAATTCCGTATAATTCCAGGTTGGGAAGTTCCAGGGTTTGTTTGACTGCCTTTTCCAAATATTCACGGTTTTTGAACCATATACCCTCTCTTATATCGCCCATATCGACCATGAGAAGAACTTGATGTGTTTTCTTTTGTTTGACCGCCTCCCTCGATAAAGACTGGATCACAGCTACATCGGAATTCAGAGAGATATCCGCATATTTAACGACTTGTTCAATTTCGCTGGGAGATGGAGTGCGCAGCAGGCATTTCTGGCATGGCAGATGCTGCAATTTCTTAAGATTGGAAACTCGAGATTCTGCGACAACATCTACCCCAGCCCTAATCATAGCAGAAGCCGTCTCTGAAAGGCCGTTGAATACTTTATTAACGCCCATAACCGTCACACCGTTTTTAGCAAGTTTCTTAACTAACAAACGAGCATTGTGTTCCAATTTGCGCAGATTGATCTCCAACCTTGGATAATTCATTCCGTTGATCTCCTCCATGAGAGTAATTGATCAATCAGTCGCCGGTGGCAAAACTATAGATAGCTACCCACGAACATTAAAATAACTTTCAAAATCTGTTTTGTAAAATAAAAATTCACAACCAAGTAATTGTCAAAATTAAGGAGACAACCGATTCACTGCGTAAAACTCAACACCGCGCTTTTTGTAATTTTCTCGTTGACACAATATCTTCTTCCCAAGTAGTATTACTTAGAATAGATCCGCGAAAAGTAAACATATAAGCCACGGCCTCTCTCAGATGAGGTCAAAAAGGAGGTATGTTTTATGGGCCGCAATCCTTACTTTGATATTCTATTTGAACCCGTAAAAATTGGACCGGTTACCACTAAAAACAGGTTTTATCAGGTCCCTCACGCTACTGCTCATGGATATAATATGCCCAATGCCCATGCTGGCGTGCGAGCCATTAAGGCAGAAGGCGGATGGGGCGTGGTTTGTACGGATCTCGTCTCTATTCATCCAACCTCAGATGATGCGCCTTACCCTTATCTAACCCTCTGGGATGACGCCGATATTGCTGCCCTCGCTTTAGTGGCTGAAAAAGTACACGAACACGGGGCCCTGGCAGGTGTTGAATTGTGGCATGGTGGCTCTTCAGTTGCCAACTTGTTTTCACGTGAGGCCCCTCTGGGCGTAGAGAGCGGACGTCCTATATACAATGATCCTGTTCAAAGTAGGATTGTGACTAAATCTGATATCAAAGAGTTCCGGAGATGGTATGTAACCGCCGCCAAACGAGCCAAAGTGGCTGGTTTTGATATCATTTATATCTATGCAACGCATGACTACCTGATTCACAGTTTCCTCTCCTCCCAAAGGAACTTTCGCACAGATGAGTATGGCGGCTCCGTTGAAAACAGGGTGCGTTTACTCCGAGAGTTGATTGAAGAGG
>DQZA01000159.1 GCA_011042035.1 Desulfobacteraceae bacterium | reverse complement strand
TTCCTATCTGCCTAGCTGCCCGGCATCAGCTTCTCGATATATTCCTTCAACACTGCCATCTTTACTGGTTTAGACAAAACAAGGTCTGCCTTTCTTTCCAAGGCTGCAGCCTCTGGTTCCTTACCATAGCCAGTTATAGCAATTACGGGTATATGTGGTTTTTTGGCCTTACATTCGGTAACTACCCCCAAGCCGCTTACGTACGGCATCACAATGTCAGTGATAACAAGATCAAAATTTGAATTCTCAATAAGCTTGAGGCCTTCCATACCATCAGATGCTGTAATAACGTTATAGCCGAGGAATTCTAGGTGCTTCGACAGGGTGGACAAAACAGCCTGGTCATCTTCAACAAGAAGTATGGTTTTCTTATTTTCTGGCTCGGTCATTACTTCCTCCATGTTAACTATCAGCCTTCCGCTGAAGCAAGGGGTTTACCCTCCTAGGATGTGTGGCGGGTTAGAATTCAGGAGTAAGGAGTCAGAATGAGGGCCTGCGGCCCCTCCCAGCACTGGAGGGAATAACACTTTTCTTCTGTCTTCTGTCTCCTGCATTCTGTTTTCTTTGTGATTGGTCATTCTGTCATTCATTTGGCATTCGGCGCCCTCCGGGAACTTCTGACTTTCTAACGCGTTTTACCCTCCTCCCTCCGGACTTTCTTACTCCACCGTCTCCAGATATGCAAGGTCCTTGGTTTGCGTATTCTTGGTGCCTATGGCCAGGACCTTGATTCCAGCCCCAGCATCTCTTTGAAAATAGAGCCGACCTGCGTAGGAAAATTCTGTTTCCAATATATCCTTTTTGCCCCCTTTCGTAAACACCTTTCGCCTCACATGGACCTGCTCTCCATTATGGTTTAATCTGGAAATGATCTCTTCGGCCTTCAACTGCTGTTTCTCAGGCAGGGAGAGGTAACCCTCCACTGCCCTGTCTGTCATGGTGATATCCTTGTATAGGACCTTAAAGCGTTTCTGGGCAGCCTCCAGCCTCTTCCTTTTTTTGCTCGCCCCCGGGTGTTTCTCCCTTATCCTCAGACCTTCGAGCTCTTCCCTGGTGCGGGACATTTCACTTTGGATCTTTTCTTTGAGTGATTTTTCTTCTTCTAAACCCTTCTCCAGGTTCTCCATTTCCTCCAGTAACCCGTCTACGTCCCTGCTAAGCTCCTCCTTTTCCCGTTTTAGTGCCGCCATTCTTTCCCTGTATTCCGCCTCACGGGACCTTATCTGTTCTAACCTAAGGCCAGCCTCTTTTAGGTTCTGCGAGAGTTCCTGTATCCTTCTATTCTGCTCTGCTTCTGCCTCCTCTGCAGCCCTTATGCTCTTCCTGACAAAGTGCTGTAACACAGCAAGAGAAGAAAAGATGTAGAAAAGGAGTATCCCTATGGAAAGCCATCCACCAAATCGTACCCGCAGCGAGAGGGAGAGGTCCAGGCCATCCTTGAGGGCCTGATAATTGTCCGCCGCCACCTCAAGATAGTTAAACCCCGGCCCACCCACAGGGGAATCCTGATTTGGTTGGGAAGGGGGGGGATAAATGATCCTCCCATCCTTTGTCTTGACCAGGATATCCATCTCCACGCCCAGCTCTGGCAACCAGCTTTGCTTAAGGTATTCACCAAGATTCCTGGGGACCTCTTCGCGTACGGAATACCTGCCTTCCAAAAGGGCATCCATATCCCCTATTAGTATATTGCCAAGCCTGCAAACCTGCTGGCGGTGAAGGTAGTTTTCAACACCCTGGATGGTCAACAGATAGAACACCGGCGGCAAGAACATACAAAGGAAGAGGATTTTGTAAGGAAAGTTCTTCATCCAGGAAGCCTCCCCTTTTTTTACCCTTTCCCTGATCCTGGCCTAACCATTATGAGCCCTTGGCCTGGAGTGCGGCCAAGGTTTTTCTGGCTTCATCAGCTCCTTGAAACTTTGGGTTCAGTTTTAGGGCCTTTTCCAGGTATGCCCGGGCCCTCTCCGGTTGATTATTCTTGGCCAAGGCCATACCTATATGATAATTTATAACCGCATTATCAGGGGTCTTTTCCAGGGCGTCATTGAGCTCGAACACGGCGTTAAGGTAGCTACCCTTCAGGTAATATATCCATCCAAGTGTATCCATTACCTCTGGGCTCTCTGGCATTTTTTCCTTGGCGGTCTGGGCCAGGGCCAATGCCTCATCAATGTTGCCGCCATGGGCAGCAAGGGACCAGGCCAGGTTGTTGGCTGCAGGTGCGAAGTCACTCTTGATTTCAAGGGCCTTCCTGTAATACTCCTCGGCCTTCTTCCAATCGCCCTTCTGGTCATGGAGTACCCCGATTGCCATATACGCGCCAATGAACTTTGGGTTTTTCTGAAGCAGCTTTTCATATTGTGACAATGCCTCACCCACCCTGTCCTCACGCACGTATATCCCCGCAAGGGCAACGTATGGGCTCAACATGTCAGGGTTGGTCTCAATGGCCCGCTTGAACAGCGCCTCCGCCTTCTTGGGTTGTTTCCCCGACAGCGCCAGCCGGCCCTCCAGATAATCAATTAGGGCAATATGGGGTTTACTTTTAGAAACCTTGGCCCTCATTGCCTCACACAGCTTGAGGGCCTCGTTTACTTTACTGGCCTTTGCATAGGCTTGGACCAAAAAGGTCAGGGCACCGGCCTGTTTGGGATTTATATCCAGGGCCTTCTTAAAACTCTGTATGGCCTTTTCGCTCTTACCTGTAAGGCTGTAGAGAAGGCCCAGCCTCACCAGGGCTGAGGTGTTCTTGGGTGATAGGTCAATGGCCTTTTTGAGTGCCGCCTCTGCCCCACTAGGATTTTTCTGGAGCATGTCCAGTCCCGCCTTAAGTATCCATACACGGGATTCCCTGGGCGCCATTCTTGACAAAGCATTGATCTGTTCCAAGGCCAGGTCTGGAGCCTTTTCCTTTAAATAGAATTCGGCCAAAAGCATCCTTGCCTTCACAAGACCTCCATCTAGTTCCACCGCCTTGACCAGGTCTCTCTTGGCAAGCTCCCTGTTTCCCTTGCCCATATATGCCAGGGCCCTAAAATAACAGGCCTGCCCAAAAGAGGGCCTTTCACGAATCACCAGGGCCAGTCTGCTGATGGCCTTATCAAATTCCCTCTTTTGGAGATCCAATCTGCCCTTCAGGTAATTGGCCTCCACGTTTCCCTTGTCCTTTGCTAACACCTGATCCACCAGTGCCTCGGTAGCATCAACCTTTCCAAACTGCAAATGGAGGCGTGCAATGCTATTTGTTATGGCCAGATCATCCTTTCTCAGAGCCTGGGCACGATTCATCTGCTCCAGTGCCTTGTCATACTTACCCCTCCGCGCATAAAACCCTGCCAAATTCATTAGTGGAGACACATCCTGCTTCGATGCCCTTTCTCCAGCTTTAAGATATGTCTCCTCGGCCCTCGACCAATCACCCCTTTCTTCGTAAAACCTTGCCAATACGAATAGGCTCTGGGGGTCGCCATCGCTCCGCTCAACCATTTCTCGTAAAACTGCCTCTGCGTTCTTCCAATTGCCTTTCCTACCATAGAGCCTTGCAAGCTCAATACTTGCCACCCGGGAATCGGGCTTTAGAGAAAGGGCCTTTTCATAGTATTCTGTGGCCTTTTGAAAATCCTTTTTGAGGCCATAGAGTCTCCCAAGGGATAAATAGGTCTGGAAGCGCTTGGGATCCAGCGACTGGACCTTATTGAGGGTTTCGATCGCTGGCTCAATATCCTTCTTTTGCACATAGACACCTGCCAAAAGCGTAAGGGCATCCAGGTTTTCAGGTTCCTTTTGCAGTACCAGATTGGCCTTTTTCTCTGCCTCGTCGGTCTTCTTGGCAAGAAGGAAAATTTGCCCAACCTTCAACTGGGCCTGGAGGTTATCGGGATTCGCTGATACAGCCCGTGAAAAGGCCTGAAACGCTTTTCTACCCTTTCCGAGCTTGAGGTATGTTTCACCTAGCTCGTAGTAGGCCTTGTCGTTCTTGGGGTTGAGTTGAACAACGTTGCGGAATTCTATCACAGCAGCCTTGTAGTTTTTTTCCTTGAGGAAGCTGTGGGCACGCTGCAGATGCTTTGCTTCCTTTTCTTTCTTACTGGCGCATCCAGTAGCGCCAAGCGCAAAACACAATGTAACAATAAGAGCAACCACCCAGCCTTTCATGACCGATGTTTTCCTCATTTACCCCCCCTTCCTTCCGGCTAATTGCCCAAAACTTGCTTTTGTATAGATGAGTGTTGAAATTTTTCCCCACGTTTTACTGAATTTAATCCCAACATATACTTGCAATTACCATACCGCGAGATTATTGTCATGTGAAAATAGCATGCAGGGTTCACAAATTTGGTGCTAGGAGACATGAGAAAAGAAGCTCTTAGCTTTTAGCTATCAGCCATCAGCTGTGAGCTATGAGCTATTAGAGGACAGGGGGAAGAGAGGTATGACGAGATTCCCTGCGAATCGAATCTATTCAGCCTCAGCGCCATGCAGGATTGATTGCGGGGGCACCTGGGACATCAAAGCCATGGCCCTTCCCTATGAGGATGTGAGGCCCACCACGGTCAACATTGCTCTGAACCTGCGGACCACTGTAACCTTAAGACCATTTAAAAAAGGCAGAGTAAGGGTTTGCTCTGAGGGATTTCGCCACACCGAGGAATTTGACGCCTTCGCCCCTGGTTTGAAGGGAACCTTTGTGTTGTTTGCCGCGGCGGCTAGATACACGGGAGTTCATGGTGTGGAAATCGCCATCAAGTCAGAAGCACCCGTAAGGTCTGCAATGGGTGGATCCAGTACGGCATTGGTGGCCTGCCTTTGTGCCCTGGCAAAGGCCACAGCAGATGCAGGCAGCAGGTCCATGACGAAGAAACAGATATTGCATGTAGCCTATCACTTGGAAGATGCTGTAAGTGGCGGGGGTTGCGGCATGCAGGACCAGGCCGCTGCTGTCTATGGCGGAGTGAATCAGTGGTTGTGGTGGTACTCCAATACCAACGTGCTATTTCACAGAAATAGTTTGGCAGACAGGCGGAGGATAAAAGAACTCAATGACAGGTTGCTGGTTGCCTATAGCGGAAAGACCCATTCATCCATAAGAATTAATCGCAAGTGGTTAGCAGACTTTCACTCTGGCAAGACAACCAAGGGATGGATTGAGGCTAACCAAAAAGTGAGCAATTTTGCGCACTCGCTCCACGTTGGTGACTGGAAAGGATGTGCAAGATGGCTGAGGGAGGAGATGGCGATACGCCGAGAGATCACCCCCGAGGCCCTTATCCCCGAAACTTCCGTTTTGATATGGCAAGCAGAGGAAGCTGGCTGTGGGGCGAGGTTTGCAGGTGCGGGAGCCGGGGGTGTGGTGTGGGCAATAGGTCCAAGGCAGAGAATAGAGGCCTTGCGCAAAGCATGGGAACAGACGATGGCAGGGATAAAGGGAGGCAGGTTGCTTGAGTGTGCAGTGGACCCGAAAGGCGTTTGCTAGGCAACTGCATCCTGGCACAAGGCTCACGGCGCAAGGCCAAAGCAGGATGAATGGACTGCACGAAGTGCATCTTTTGACTCCTGGCTCCTGACTCCGATGTTATCAACTATGAGCTATTTTGCGTTTCGCCTTGAGCCGTTAGCCTTGGGCCTCGCGCCGCCAGGCGCGCACAGAAGCAAGAAGGGCAATCATGGCACGAAATCCCATGCTAATTCTGGTTAATCCCTGGATCCATGATTTTGCGGCATATGATTTGTGGTCTAAGCCCATGGGGCTTCTTATGCTCGCATCGGTGCTGCGGGGGCAGGGATATGAACTTCGACTTGTTGACTGCCTGGATGTGCATCACCCGGACATGCAAAGATACAAAAACCTCCATGCCCCCAAAAGGCGCGATTTCGGCACCGGCAAGTTCTGGAAGCAAATCATCTCCAAACCCGAGCCCCTCAAACCTATTGATAGGCCTTATAGCCGGTATGGCATTCATCCGGATATCTTTCGGCAGGAATTGGAAAAGGCGCCTAGACCTGATGCCATCCTCGTGACTTCACTCATGACCTATTGGTATCCAGGGGTATTCGAAACGATCTCCATCGCAAAGGAAATTCACCCGGATGTCCCCGTTATCCTGGGAGGCATCTATGCCAGGCTTTGCACCAAGCATGCGCGAGAAAAATCAGGCGCACATTATATAGTGGATTCTGCCAGCCCTGATTCTCTGCTAAATCTGCTTAAACAACTGGGCCCAGAAGCACACCCTCCTTCTGCACCATCCTTTCACCCTTACCCGGCCTTTGACCTTTTGAGAAGGCTTGAGTACATATGTATCTTGGCCTCAACAGGGTGCCCCTACAGATGCCGTTATTGTGCAAGCGATTTCCTGTTTCCAGCATTTCATCAGCGGGACCCTGAGGAAGTTTTTCCAGAAATCGTTTATTGGTATCAAAATTATGGCATTAAGGATTTTGCCTTTTACGATGATGCGCTGCTCGTGGGGGCCGAAAAACATTTCATCCCCTTGATGGAAGAGGTTGTAAAGACAGGCATCCGGGTGCGCTTCCACACGCCTAATGCCATCCATATAAGAGTGGTCAGCAAGGGCATAGCCCATTTGATGAAAAAAGCCGGATTTCAGACCATAAGAATTGGACTCGAAACTGCCGATTTTGACCTGCGCCGCAAATTGGATAACAAAATCAGCCAAGGGGAATTCGAGCGGGGAGTACAAAATCTCCTAAAGGCTGGATTTCATCCCTCCCAGATTGGGGCCTACATCCTAGTGGGGCTACCGGGCCAATCCGTTGAATCCGTACTTGATACCATCAACTTCGTGGAGGCCAATGACATTATGCCTTATCTTGCTGAATATTCCCCCCTGCCCCATACGGATCTGTGGGAAGAGGCCATCAACGCCTCGGAATACGACATTCAGAATGAGCCCCTTTTCCATAACAATACATTGCTTCCATGCTGGGATGAATCAAAAAGGGCAAGAATGCCTGAGCTGAAGAGAAAGGTGAGGGAGGTGAGGGAAAGGCTTGTAGCTTGTAGTACCCAAAATCTATTTGTGGATGCGCACTAGCTTCTGGCTCCTGACTCCTTTTCTTTTCTCAGCGTCTAGCGATTAATCAAACTCGCTGCGTAGCCGGCACCAAAGCCATTGTCGATATTCACTACCACCACCCCGGAAGCACATGAGTTCAGCATGCCAAGAAGAGCAGCAATCCCCCCGAAGCCCGCCCCGTACCCCACACTGGTGGGTACGGCTATTATTGGGCGAGGTACAATACCTCCCACAACGCTTGGGAGTGCCCCCTCCATGCCAGCTACTACAATGATAACTGAAGCCTTTTCAAGCTTTTCGGCATGGGCCAGAATTCTATGTAATCCCGCTACCCCAACATCATATATTGCTTCAACGGGATTGCCCAAAAACCTTGCAGTAACAGCAGCCTCTTCTGCAACAGGGATATCAGAGGTGCCAGCGCTTATCACCAATATGGTGCCCCTTGTCTCCACTTCCACGTCCTTGCGGGAGAGGGTAACCGCACGAGCCTCCTTGTGATGGACCGCGTCGGAATATGCCCGGAGAATCTCTCTTGCCTTATCCTCTGAAAGGCGTGTAATAAGGACATTATCGCCCTGGGCCACCATTTTCTCCATAATGCTCAGGATCTGCTGTGTTGTCTTTCCTTCACCAAAGATCACCTCTGAAGCAGCATGCCTCAGTGCCCGGTGATGATCAACACAGGCAAACCCCAGGTCCTCAAAGGGCATGGTTTTGAGCTTGTCTAGCACGTCTTGGAGAGAGAACTCTCCGGATTTGAATCGCATCAGCAGGTCTTTCAAGGTAGTTTGATTCACGATTGTGCTCCATACATATAGCAATTTGGCTCTACCCCTTCAACTTCTTTCACTCCCTCGGCAATAGCCTTAGCGAGCTTCCCGGTATTGGCACCCTTGGAATAGTACAGAATAAGTATTTGCATAATCGCCTCCCTTTTGCTATTCAGATTCGAATCAGAACTAACCACAGAAGCACAGAAAGCAATAATAAGAAGTCCGTGTTTGATCCGAGAACGCTAAATAGAGATCATACTTTGTGCATCGATTTAAATCAAGGGAGGAAGCTATCAGGACAAGCTAATAGACATACTTGGAAATAGTTGGGAGGATATATGAAGGGTTATTATGGTCGGATGTTGCTGGTTAATGTATCAGATAAATCTTATGAGATTGTTCCACTTGGTGAAGAATTGCTATCAGCCACACTTGGCGGCAAGGGTTTGGCCGCCAAGCTGCTCCTGGAACATACACCAAAAGGGGTGGACCCCCTGTCACCTGACAATACCCTG
>DQZA01000277.1 GCA_011042035.1 Desulfobacteraceae bacterium | reverse complement strand
GGTTTGACATTTTCTTTTACCCAATTGACAATTTCATCCAGTGAAGCGCCGGGGGTAAAGATTTCTTTGATTCCAGCCTCTTTAAGCTTGGCTATATCCTCATCGGGTATTATGCCCCCACCGCATACAACTATATCATCTGCGCCCTTCTCCTTTAGGAGTTCTACGACCCTTGGAAACAGATAGCGGTGGGCACCGGCAAGGCTGGACAGTCCTATCATGTCCACGTCTTCCTGGATGGCGGCCTCAACTATTTCCTCAGGAGTCTGATGAAGGCCAGTGTAAACCACCTCGAAACCAGCATCCCGGTATGCCCTGGCTATAATCCTGGCCCCTCTATCATGGCCATCAAGTCCTGGTTTTGCAACCATTACCCTCAGCTTTCTCTCGCGCTCCATAGCCTATCCCCTCGCCTTTACGACCGTTTTACCTCATTGCCGAACTGTAAGCAGATCCCCTCGCTCCTTGTCCCTTGGTCCCTACACCTTAACACCGAACGCCCAATGCCCAACGCCTAACGCCCAACGCCTAACGCCTCCTCAATATATCCCCGGATCTCTATAAACCCCAAAGGCTTGTCTAAACACGTCACAGATCTCTTGCTCTGTGGCATAGGCTTTGACCGCATCTACAATGGGCTGCATTACGTTGCGGTTGGCCGTACATGCCTCTCCAATTGCTTCTAGCCGACGCTTGACCTCGGCTTGGTCCCTTTCCTCTTTAATCCTCCTGGTCTTTTCTATCTGCAGTCTCTCTAGCTCCTCATCTATCTCCAGTATCTCTACGGGTATATCTTCTTCCATCACGTACTTGTTGACACCCACCAGGACCCTATCGCCTGAATCGATCCTGCGCTGGAAATGATAGGCAGCATCGGCGATTTCTTTCTGGGGATAGTTCTTTTCGATGGCTGCCAGCATTCCACCCATATCATCTATTTTTTGGATTATCTCAAAGGCCTCTTCTTCCATCTGATCTGTTAACGCCTCTACAAAATAAGAGCCTGCCAGCGGATCAATCGTATTGGCTACACCGGATTCTTCTGCGATGATCTGCTGGGTCCTCAGGGCTATGGTAGCGGCTTCTTCGGTGGGAAGGGCAAGCACCTCGTCAAGGGAATTGGTGTGCAACGACTGGGTACCGCCCAATACCGCAGCCAAGGCCTCCAGTGCCGTCCTAACAACATTATTGTAAGGTTGCTGGGCCGTTAGGGAGCAGCCGGCCGTTTGCGTATGAAACCTCAGCCACCAGGACCTGGGATTCTTTGCCTTGAACCGTTCCTTCATGATCTTGGCCCACATGCGTCGGGCCGCCCTGAACTTGGCTATCTCTTCGAAAAAGTCGATGTGACTGTTGAAAAAGAAGGAAAACCTGGGTGCAAATTTGTCAACATCAAGCCCCCTGTCAATGGCGGCCTGGGTATAAGCGATACCATCGGCCAAGGTGAAGGCCAGCTCCTGTACTGCTGTAGATCCTGCCTCTCTGATATGGTAGCCACTGATGCTTATGGTGTTCCACTTGGGCACCTCGTAGGTTCCGAATTCCACCGTGTCAGTAATGAGGCGCAAAGAAGGTTCAGGGGGACACATGAAGGTCTTCTGTGCAATGAACTCCTTGAGCATGTCATTCTGGATAGTACCCCCGATTACCTTGCGGTCAATGCCCCGGTTCTCGGCCATGGCAATATACATTCCCCAAATAACCGGAGCCGGGGGATTAATGGTCATAGAGGTGGTTATCTTGTCTATGGGCAGGCCCTCAAAGAGATCCTCCATGTCCACGAGGGTATCAATTGCCACCCCACATTTACCAACCTCGCCCCTTGCCCGGGGGGACTCTGAGTCGTATCCCATGAGCGTGGGCATGTCAAAGGCAGTAGAAAGCCCCGTTTGCCCCTCTTTCACCAGGAGATGAAAGCGCCTGTTGGTATCCTTGGCAGTGCCTAGGCCTGCAAACATGCGCATGGTCCATAGCCTACCCCTATACATGGAGGGCTGGACACCCCTGGTAAATGGATATGACCCGGGAAAACTCATGTCTTGCTTGAAGTCCTGGTCTTTTATGTCCACTGGCGTGTAGATGCGTTTTATCTCACGATCAGATACAGTGGAAAAACGCTTGAGTCTCTCAGGGCGGATTGAAAACGCCTTTTCAATCTCCTTTTCCCACTTTTGGTATCCCTCTTTGATATCCTCAAAGATCTTGGGATTAAATGTCTTTGCCATGGGCCCACCTCCCCCTCATCTATTGCCTCCGCCCTTTCTGACGGAAGACTTTACCTACCTCTTATAAGGTTTCTAGCTATGACCAGGCGCATGATTTCATTTGTCCCTTCATATATTTGACATATCTTTGCATCCCTCATATGCCTTTCCATGGGATATTCCTTGCAGTAACCGTAACCTCCTAATATCTGGATTCCCTCAATTGAGGCCCTCATTGTTACATCCGAGGCATACATCTTGGCCATTGCGGCGGCCTTCTCATATGGCTTGTGGTGATCCTCCAGCCATGCTGCCCGCAAGGTCAGCAACTCCGCTGCATCCAGCTCCGTTGCCATGTCTGCCAACTTCCATTGAATAGCCTGAAACGAGCTGATGGGTTTTCCAAACTGCTCCCTTGTCTTGGCATATTCCAGCGCCTCTTCCAGGACTGATCTGCCGATACCTACTGCCTGGGCGGCTATTCCAATACGGCCCCCGTCAAGGGTGGTAAGCATTTGCTTGAACCCTTCCCCTTGCTTTCCTAAGAGGGCATCAGCGGGCAGTCTGGCGTCCTCAAATACCAGTTCGGCCGTTCCCGAGGCCAGGATTCCAAGCTTTTCCTCCACCTTACCAACCCGAAATCCCGGCGTGTTCTCGAGGTCCACCACGAAGGAGCTAATACCCTTATAACCAGCTCCCTTATCGGTGACCGCGGCCAGTACACAATATGAGGCAACGTTGCCATTGGTGATGAACCTCTTTTCACCATTGATAATCCATTCATCACCATCCTTGACCGCGGTAGTTCTCATGCTTGCGGGGTCAGAACCGGCGCCTGACTCGGTCAGGCCATAGCAGCCCAGTTTTCCCCCCGATGCACAGGGATAAAGGTATTTCTTTTTCTGCTCTTCAGTTCCGTAGGCCATGACCGGGAAGCAGTAAAGGGAATTGTTCACCGACATGATAACCCCTGTAGAGGCGCAGGCCTTTGAGACCTCTATAAGGGCCAGCACGTAGCTAACGTTATCCATTCCCCCGCCCCCATACTCTTCTGGCACAGCTATCCCCAGCATCTTTAGCTCTCCCAGCTGTTTCACTATCTCTGCTGGGTGCTGATGAGTCTTGTCAAATTCAGCAGCCTTCGGCTTTATCTCGGCCTCGGCAAAACGCCGGGCCATGTCTCTTACCATCTGCTGTTCTTCTGTCAGCTCGAAATCCATGTCAGCTCAACTCTCCTTTGAATTGGGGTTTACGCTTTTCCAGGAATGCCGAGAGGCCCTCCTTACCATCCGGGCTGGACATGCAGATACTAAAGGCGTCTGCCTCTAGGTAACAGCCGGTCCTCAAGTCCACGTCAAAACCTCTATCAATACAATACTTAACGCCCCTCATGGCTACCCTGCCCTTCGAAGCCAGGAGTTGCGCTGTTTTCATGGTTTCTTCCCAAAGTTTGTCCGGTGGAAACACCTTGTTCACCAGGCCGATCTGTTTTGCCTCTTCCGCATTGATTATCACACCTGTCATACACAGCTCCTTGGCCATGCCCTTGCCGACTAACCGCGCCAGCCTTTGGGTGCCGCCAAAGCCGGGCACAATGCCAAGGTTGATTTCTGGTTGCCCGAACTTGGCATTTTCAGAGGCGTAGATAAAGTCACATGCCATGGCAATCTCTGTTCCTCCCCCCAGAGCAAAACCATTGACGCATGCTATCACCGGGATAGGTAAAGATTCTATCTTGAATAAAAGATCCTGTCCCCGACGAGAGAAGTTATAGCCCTGAAGGGGGTTATAGTTTACCATCACCGAAATATCGGCCCCTGCAACAAAGGCCTTTTCACCCTCTCCGGTGAGTACCAGGACGCGCACCTCCTTGTCCTGCTCAATCTTTTCCAGGGCATCTTCCAGTTCATCCAAGACATCGGGATTGATGGCATTCAGTGCCTTGGGTCTGTTGAACTTTATTACTGCTACGTTTCCATCCTTTTCATAAATGATATTTTCGTATCCCATACTAGTCCACCTCCTATGCTCTCTCCAGTACTGTGGCCATTCCCTGTCCCCCGCCAATACAAAGAGTGGCCAGTCCAAGGTCGTGTCCCTTGCGCTTCATCTCATTTGCCAGGGTAAGAATGATGCGAGCCCCGGTACATCCAATGGGATGACCTATGGAAATACCACTACCAAGGACATTAGTCTTCTCAATATCGAAGTTCAGTTCTCTCATGCAGGCAATTGCCTGGGCACCAAAGGCCTCATTCAATTCTATGGTCCCGAAATCCTCTATGCTCAGGTTTTCCTTTTCCAGAATCTTTCTGACCGCCGGGATTGGCCCAAGCCCCATGTAGGCAGGGTCAATGGCGGCAGAGGCATATGCCCTTACTTTCACAATCGGCTCAAGCCCCAGCTCCTTTGCCTTGTCCTCGCTCATGAGAAGAAGGGCCGCTGCGGCGTCATTTATTCCCGAGGCATTTCCAGCTGTTACCGTGCCATCCTTCTTGAATGCAGGCCTCAGCTTAGCCATCTTTTCCACGCTAGTATCCATGGGTCTTTCATCCGTATCAAACACGATAGGATCACCTTTTCGCTGAGGAATAACAACGGGGACCACCTCATCCTTGAAAATCCCTTCTGCTATGGCCTTTCGTGCTCGCTGGTGGCTTAGTGCCCCTATTTCGTCTTGTTCCTCTCGAGTTATACCATATTTCTCCGCGATATTCTCTGCGGTAATTCCCATATGATAGCCATAGAATATCTCAAATAGGCCATCCATGATCATGAGGTCTACGAGCTCTGTATTATTCATCCTTGCCCCCCACCTGGCAGCAGGTAGGCCGTAAGGGATCATGCTCATGTTTTCCATGCCGCCAGCGAGAATCACGTCAGCCTCCCCGTGCCTAATAGCTTGGGTGGCTAACGCAACCGCCTTCATCCCGGAGGCACAAACCTTGTTTACAGTAAAAGCAGGAGTTTCCTTGGAAATACCCGCCCTGATCATGGCCTGCCTGGTAACGTTTTGGCCCTGACCTGCACCCACTACGTTACCCATTATGACTTCGTCTATTTGGATTGGCTGAGCGCCCTCATCATAGTCATAGCCTTGCTTTTCCAGATCAATCATTCCTCTTCCCTTTATGCCGTCAGGCTCAAATCCTACCAGTTTTTCGCTTGCCTGCGGCCTCAGGTTAATCTTTTTGAGGGTCTCCTTTAGTACAATAGCCCCCAATTGCACTACGGGGGTATCCTTCAAGCTACCCCCAAAAGAACCCACCGGGGTTCTCGCTCCCGAAACAATTACTACTTCACGCATGGCTTTCTCTCCTTTGCTATTTTATTTGCCCTCTCGAGCGTTTATTAACTAAGGTTCACCGTTGTCCGTTCACTGTTCACCGTCCACCGTGAACAAAAATTCATCATTCGATATTCATTATTTTTAATCACCCTATGCTGAAATCCCCCCACTGCTCCCTTCTCCAAAGGGGAACTCTTCCCTTACGCCTTACGCCCTGTGCCTTACGCCCCATGCCCGACGCCTCACGCCTTACTCATTATACACCACGAGCGTAACCGCTTCCCCACCACCCAAACAAAGGGTGGCCTGTCCTACCTCTGCTCCTTTCTCCTTCATAGCATAAATCAAGGTGGTAAGAACCCTGGCACCGCTAGCCCCGATCGGGTGTCCCAGGGCCACAGCTCCCCCATTCACGTTAACCTTCTCAGGGTCAATGCCCAATTCCCTGTTAATGGCAACCGAGGAGGAGCTGAATGCCTCGTTTATCTCATGTAGATCAATGTCTTCCACCTTCAACCCATCTTTAGCCAACACCCTTGGGATGGAATATATGGGTGCAACCAAAACGTATTTCATGTCAATACCTGCTGAACCCTGAGCACCCACCCTCACCAAGGGTTTACAGCCCAAGGCCTCGGCCTTCTCTCTGGCCATCAGAACTACAGCAGAAGCACCGTCACTGATCTTGGAGGCATTCCCAGCCGTTACTCTTCCGTCTTTCTTGAAAGCTGGCCTCAAGCGGGCCAGGGCTTCAGCGCTAGTTCTCGGCTGCCTTAAAGGCACTTCATCGGTGTCAAAAATCTTTGGATCACCCTTCCTTTGCGGAACCTCCACAGGGACTATCTCGGCCTTGAATTTGCCTTCATCAATAGCCCTCCATGCCTTCTGATATGAATTTAGGGCAAATTCATCCATGTCTTCCCTGCTAACACCATATTTGTCAGCAACTAATTCAGCGCTCATGCCCATATGAAAATCATTCACATGGTCCCAGAGGCCATCGTGAACCATACCGTCAATAACAACTCCATTATTCATTCGGTATCCAGTACGGGCCTTTTCCAGCATGTATGGACACAGATTCATGTTTTCCTGGCCTCCGGCAACCACCACATCAGCATCACCGCACTTGATGGCCTGGGCACCCAGCATTACTGCTTTCAACCCGGATCCGCAGACCTTATTGACAGTTATGGCACCGACGTCCCACGGCAGTCCAGCGCGAACCATTGCCTGCCTTGCCGGGTTCTGCCCTAACCCGTGAGGTAATACACAGCCCATTATGACTTCGTCCACATCGTCATTGGTTATCCCTGCCCTGGCAATGGCCTCGTTAATGACCAACGCACCCAAATCCGTGGCAGAAACTGTGCTAAGGGAACCAGCAAAATCACCAATTGGTGTCCTGCATGCGCTAACTATCACCACGTCTCTCATTTTCAATCCTTTCTTCTTAAATTTGGGAATAAATGGCTAAATGGATTTGACGGTGCCAATTTGAGCGTTCCTCCAACGCCAAAAACCTTGTTCTGAACCCCCCTCAGGTTTGTTGTTATATAAATGGAGCCCTGCTCTCAAGTCAAGTATAAACGGTCTGACAGTTTTACTTGACAATTGGTCCCGGAGACCTATAAGAAAACTCCATTTTCATTGCCATAAATCTTAGAAAAATATGCGAGGAATGCAGCCCATGAATCCCATAGCAAAAGAACTCAACGAAATCATCAAGGACAGTAACGTTCACATATATCAAATGCTTTCGCAGGTGGGAAAATCCCTGTTCTTTCCCAAAGGAATCTTGTCCCAAAGTTCAGAGGCAAAGCAGAAGGCCCATCGGTTCAATGCCACCATAGGCATGGCAACAGAAAAGGGACATACGATGCATCTCAAGTCTGTGATGTCTTCCATAGCAGCCCTGGCACCCGAGCAAGCCCTCACTTATGCCCCTTCATTTGGGATTCCCGCCCTTAGGCAGGCGTGGAAGGACTCCCTTTTCAGGAAAAATCCCTCTTTACAAGGCAAGGAAATCAGTCTTCCCGTGGTGGCCAACGGCGTCACGCATGCGCTGAGTGTGATTGGCGACATGTGGATTGACCCAGGAGATGTTGTGGTGCTTCCTGACAAGATGTGGGGCAACTACAACCTGATATTTGGTGTTAGAAAGGGAGCCCAAATCGTAAATTTCCCTCTTTTTGATTCTGAAGGCAGATTCAATCTAGACGGATTCAAGCATGTCCTGGAATCGGAGGCCGAAGAAAACGGTAAAATATCAACCATTTTGAATTTCCCCAATAATCCAACGGGATATACCATAACGCCCAAGGAGGCAGAGGCCATCGCTAAAATACTGGGCGATCTGGCTTCCAGCGGTGTGAACGTCCTTGCCATAACAGATGAGGCATATTTTGGTCTGTTTTACGAAGAAGATGTGCTCAAGGAATCATTATTTTCCTACCTAGCCGGTTTGGACCCAAGAATCGTGGCTATTAAGCTGGATGGAGCCACCAAGGAAGACTATGTGTGGGGACTCAGGGTTGGATTCATCACATATGGGTGTTGGGCGGAAGGGGAAGTGGCCCCCGTTTATGAGGCCCTGGAGAAAAAGACCGCTGGAGCCGTTAGAGGTTCCATCTCAAACGTTTCCCATCTCAGCCAAGAAATCATATTGAACGCCATGAAGTCACCCACTTATAATGACGAAAAGATAGAGAAATATCACATACTTATGGAAAGGGCGAAAGAGATAAAGAAAGTACTGTCAGATCCCAGGTATGACCAGGCCTGGAAGGCCTATCCCTTCAATTCAGGCTACTTCATGTGCCTAAAGCTAAAGACCGTGGAGGCCGAACCCCTGAGAGTCCATCTCCTTGACAACTACGGTGTTGGCCTCATCTCCATAGGGAAAACGGACTTAAGAGTAGCATTTTCTTGTATTGAAAAAGAGGATATTCGCGAACT
>DQZA01000302.1 GCA_011042035.1 Desulfobacteraceae bacterium | reverse complement strand
ATAGGTGTCTTTGTTTTTTTGCTGGTGTGGCCGAAGGCTTCGGTCCCCCCTTGCATCGGTCATGGCACCAGAGGGCATGAGGTCCTTTTCCTGCACCTCCTTAAGCCAAGCCTTGAACCTTTCATGGTAGTTCGTTCCATGTTTCTGGTCAATATCGTATGTAGTGACATACACTGCATTGAGTCCGTCCAGGCCCACGCATCGCTGAAAGCAGGTTCCTGTCTTTTGCCCAAGAAGCCGCATCATCCTGACCTTTTTTACAAGGTCATCTATACTTTGATGAATATGGGTGAAGCGGTTAATTTTCTCGCCATTTAGGTGTGAGGTGGCTGTCATGATCTCCTGGTATTCTGGCCTGTGGGCTAGCTCATAGGTCATGGCCGCCGTGTTAATGTGCGGGAGAAACATGGGCTCATCCACCACACTCTTTATCCTTTTCCCGAAAAAATATACTTCAGGATTGAGCTCCCGCAATGATTCGATATACTCCTTTCCATTCATCATCATTAATACCTATCCTCCCTTTTATGCATTAAATGGGTTATGACTTGGTCTTTTGCCTCAGGGTGCGGCGAAGAAACTTGCCAGTCAGAGTTTTTGGGATTTCTTTTACAAATTCCACTTCCCTGGGATACTTGTAAGCGGCCATGCGGGTCTTGCAAAAGGCTATGATATCCTCAGGAGTTACTGAGCCCTCCATGCCCTCCTTTAGCGCCACAAAGGCCTTTACGGTCTCGCCCCTATAAGGATCGGGGACTCCCACTACCGCAGTCTCTTTAACTGCAGGGTGCTGGTAAATTACATCCTCGACATCCCTTGGCCAGACCTTATAACCGGAGGCAACTATGAGGTCCTTTTTTCTGTCAACAACATAGAACCATCCGTCTTGGTCCATCTTTCCCACGTCACCCGTATAAAGCCAGCCATCTTTTATGGCATGCCTGGTCTCCTCTGGCTTTTGCCAGTATCCAGGAATTATCATTGGGCCGAAATCCACTATCTCTCCTATCTCACCAGGCGGAAGTTCCTTTGTTCCATCTTCAACATCCACTATCTTTATTATCGCGTTGGGAATAGGCACACCTACTGAAAGTGCCCCACTGACAGGATCTACAGGGGCCTTTTTTCGCCAAGGAACGATGTGGGACGGAGAATTGGTCTCTGTCATTCCGTAAACATTGTACACATATTGGCCGGTTAGTGACTGAAATTGCTCCACGATCGCAGCAGATACCGGTGCCCCTCCGCTATAAGCCTTGACAAAGGATGATAAATCACGTTTGGAAATGTCCGGATGGTTCATAAGGGCAATATAAACGGTAATGGAAGCCACTGTCATGGTTGCTTTCCATTTTTCTATGAGCCTCAGTGTCTCGCCAGGATCAAACCTGTAGAAAAGAATGACCGGAATGGCTGCTAGGGCGGCAATGGCAAGGTGGGCCACTTCGCCAGTGACATGGAAAAGAGGGGCGACACCCAATACCACGTCCTTTTCATCGATCATTTGCATCACTTGATATACTCTGGCATTAAAGGCAATATTTCCGTGAGTATTCATAGCCCCCTTAGGGGGGCCAGTGGTTCCAGATGTATATGTCAAATAAGCAATGTCTTCAGGCTCGACATTTTCGGGCTTAAGAGGCCTGTGTCTGTACTTTTCAACAAGCTCGAGAAGATCTAGGGCATTGGGCACGACAACCTTTTCCTTTTGCTTGAGCATGGAGGGGACAGGGTCATCAGATGGGATCAAATCCAGAGCAGAGGTGGTAATAAGGGTTTCCACTTGTGTGTCGTTGAGGAATGATAGGTCCAGCCCGGCAGCAATTTCGTCTAGTGTGACAAGGAGCTTGGCTCCTGAGTCGTTGCAGAAGTAACTCAGCTCCTTCTCCTTGTACATGGGATTGAGGGGGACCACTATTACTCCCAGTTTCCACGCTGCATAGGTGGCAACCAGGAACTGGGGAACATTTTGTAAGTCAACCACTACCCTGTCGCCTTTTTTCAGACCGAGGTCTCGGTAGGCTATTGCTAGAGAGTCGGAAAATTCATTGATCAGCTTATAGGGAATCACATGGTCAAAGTAATAAACGGCAGGCTTGTCTGCATACTGAGTAGCGGAATTGAGAAAGTCACCAATGGCCGTCCAGTTGCCAATGTCTAAGTCAGATGGTACCTCTGCAGGATAGTTCTTAAGCCACGGCCTGGCCTCGTATACTGAACCCATTGTTCACCTCCGTTGATTTGAGAGGGCGGATCTTCACCAAGCAGTCCATCCACCATCGATGTAAATGGTTTGGCCGGTTATGAAATCAGAGGCTGGAGCAGCCAGGAAAATCACAATACCTTCAAGCTCCTCTGGCTGACCCCATCTACCCATGGGTGTACGGTCATTTATAAAGTTGAACCGCTCGGGATCATTTCTAAGCTGTGCCACCAGTTCTGTTTCAAAATAGGTGGGCCCAATGGCATTCACTCTTACCCCTTTTTTCGCCCATTCCAAGGCCATGACTTTGGTCATTTGATCTACACCGCCTTTTGAAGAGGCATAGGCTACCTGATTGGGCAATCCCACCGTACCAAGAATTGAGCTCATGTTTATAACCTTGCCATAACCCCCCTCTATCATCTGGGGCACTACTGCCTGGGCCACCAAGAAATAACCCTTAAGGTTGGTCGTGATCACCAAATCCCAATCCTCTTCGGATAACTCCAGCACTGGGATTCTTCGATTTACACCGGCGTTGTTAACGAGAATGTCGATCTTTCCAAACTGATCGAGGATGTATTTGACCGTATCTTGTACGCTTTTCTTGGAAGTAACATCCATGAAAAAGCCTGCGGACTTTCTTCCCAATGAGCGGATCGATTCAGGAACGCGCTCCAGGTCAGGCTTGCTTCTTCCGCATACGGCCACATCCGCCCCCGCTTTGGCCAAGGCAAGGGCTGCCACTTCTCCGAGGCCTCTAGTTGCGCCAGTTACCATTGCGGTTTTCCCTGACAAATCAAATATCCCAAGACTCACGGTACCCTCCTCCAATACCCTATTTGCGACCACCAAACCCTAAGGGCCTGAACCCTAGAAACTTGGCGGATGATTTACCCATAGCACTACACACTTGTTTTTCCCAGGGTTTCGGAATCTGTGTTCCAAAGTGGATCTAAAGTAAAAACTATCCCCTTCTTTTAACAACATCTTTTTGCCATTACAGAAAAGTTCCAGTTCCCCTTCCAAAATAAAACCGAATTCTTCGCCTTCATGCCTGTATGTACCGCGGGACCCCCCGCTCGGATGGATAGTTGCCAGTCTGGCATCCATCTTTCTGACTCTGGGATTTGTCACTAGCATCTCTATCGTGGTTTTGGATTTTGTGAAGCTGGCAATTTCGCGTTCCTCTTTGTGAACGACAATTTTTTCCTCTGTACCCTTTCTAAAGAAGTCCACAATGGTTATGTCCAGACAAGAAGTTATCTTTTTGAGCATAGACAGAGAGGGGTCAACCTTGTTATTTTCCAGTAATGAGATATAGGCAGGGGTGCATCCAACACGGGCCGCGAGGTCCCTTTGGGTCATGTTTCGGGCCTCACGTAACTGTCTAATTCTAGGGCCTATGTTGTCCATGGTATGTTAAATTATAATTAGCGCCTTTAGATGCTTTATTAAATAGCAAGTGAATAAATGCACAATTTAGCTTTTTCAAACAAAGGATAAAAAAATCATTTTTCTTGACAAGGGGTTTGTATGTTTCATAGGATCACTATAAAATTTAGTATTTCTTAATGTCAAGAAAGAATATCTTTCCCCGCAGTGGTGTCTTATGGACCCTATATTCACCCTAAATGGTAGATCAGTGTTAACAGGCTTGTTTAATCGGTGGGCTCTCCGTGCGCTCTCCTGTGGCTTTTTAAGGGAGCCGCATCGGAGGTAAATGGCAACTTCTGGGAAAGGAGGAGCATCATGGAAGAGAAGGGGTTTACAAGACGGGATTTTATGAAGGCGGGTCTATTGACTGCTGCGGCCTCTGCACTTGGGCCTGGTGTCCTCAGACCCACGGGATTATGGGCCGGAACGTCCAAGATAAAGGGCCCGATAAAGGTTGGCTATCAGGCCATCATGTCTGGCGCCCTTGCAGGCTATGGGGAATTTCACAAGATGGGCGTAATAATGGCGGCCGAAGAGATCAATGCTAGTGGTGGCATTGCTGGGGCAAAGCTTGAGGTGCAGTTCCGGGATTCCACATTAAAAAAACCCCAGGCCATAAAAAATGCTCGATATTTTGTGGATAGTTGGGGAGCTGACTTTTTGGCTGGTGTGGACTCTTCAGGTCAAGCGCTTGCGTTGGC
This sequence comes from Desulfobacteraceae bacterium, assembly GCA_011042035.1. Lineage (GTDB taxonomy): Bacteria > Desulfobacterota > DSM-4660 > Desulfatiglandales > Desulfatiglandaceae > B111-G9. The sequence continues at coordinate 4,307 of DQZA01000302.1, read as the reverse complement.
CCCTGTGATAGCTGAGCTGGACAAGGTAATCATAATAACCCATGCTGCCACTGAGAAACTCACGGAACAACAGGTTTACAAAAAAGGCATCAGACAAATTTTCCGAATTTCAAGTCCCACATACCAGGATGGAAATGCCGCAGCCTTTGTAGCAAAAGATCTTCCTGCAAAATCGTGGGCTACCATAAGCCCCAAGTACGAGTATGGCTACACCTGCTGGCGAATGTTTAAGAATACCCTGAGTATTCTTAAACCAGGGGCTTCATTTATTGCAGAGTCCTGGGCACCATTTGGTACAACGGATTTTCGGCCGCATATTAATACTATACTGGATGCAAAACCCGATGGCCTCTATTCTACAGAGTGGGCCGGCGAATTGATAACATTTGTTAAACAGGCCAAGCAGGCGGGACTGTTCGATAAGATAAAACATGTTATGTTCCCGGTGGGCGCAGCCATGGATGTGCTTGAAGGCCTGGGCAAAGAGATGCCGGATAATATCTGGATCTCTGGTCGCTACTTCTTCCTTTACCCAGATAACAACCAAAACAGGGAATGGGTGGCCCGCTTCAAGAAACGGTGGAACCATTATCCGGCTTATGTCTCGGAAACCGGATATTCGGCCATGTTTGCCATCAAGAAGGCGGTTGAAGAGGCAGGGTCAAAGGAGACACGAAAGGTTATTAACGCCATGGAAGGCATGATGCTGGATTCTCCTGCAGGATACCGCATCTTCCGAAAGGAAGACCACCAGGCCATTTATGACGTGCCTTGGGGTCTAACAAAGACGGATCCTCGTTATCCTTTTAAGATCATGGGAAAACAGATTCTGGTGCCCGCCAAGGATTGCTTTAACCGTCCGCCTTTTGAAGGGCCTGGCACCAAGCCTCCATTCTAAGAGTAGATTAAGACCCATTTATCTGAGTGTAGGCCATCCAGAGCAAGGGTTGCATGGAGGTCTACACCAGAGACAAGGTAGAGATATTTACCCATGCTTACCTCCGTCGTTCATGTTTGTCTTGCGGGTTTATCCACCGGAATGTTTATATGGCTGGTAGCCAGTGGCCTCACTCTTATCTTTGGGGTATTGGGAGTGCTCAACTTTGCTCATGGTAGTTTCTATATGCTGGGAGCGTACTTCTGCTATACCCTTCTCAGGGTAATGGGGAATAATTTTTGGCTCGGCCTGTTGCTGGGCCCACTGTGCGTATGCGTGGTGGGTTATTTAATAGAGAGATATTTCCTTCGCTACGTCTATCACCTCGCCCTGCCGTACCAGCTTCTCCTCACATTTGCTTTTGTGCTGATCTTTGATGATCTGGTCAAGATAGTTTGGGGGCCAGGTTCAATAGGATCTCCTAGTGTTGCGGGACTGGCCGGGTCTGTTCCTATTTTAGGAAGGAATTTCCCCGTATACAATATCTTCATAATGGTGGTCGGACCTCTGGTGGCCCTCGGCATGTGGGCCATGTTGGAGAGGACATGGTGGGGTAGGATAATTCGCGCCTCTTCCTCGGATCGAGAAATGGCCTCTGCCATCGGGGTAAAAGTACCGGCTCTTTTTACTGCCGTATTTGTCTTCGGGACTTGGCTAGGGGCGGTGGGAGGGGGGCTAGCAGCCCCGTATGTTGGTCTGCTCACCCCAGGAATGGGTGAGTCCATTATTATTGATGCCTTCGTGGTTGTCGTTATAGGAGGGCTGGGGAGCTTGAAGGGTGCATTCCTAGGGGCGCTAATAATAGGGTTACTTTCATCCTTTGGTACCAGATACATTCCCACCTTTGACATGTTTCTGACCTTCATACTCATGGCGGCGGTTCTTCTTTGGAAGCCTGAAGGCTTTTTTGGAGAGGCCAAGTAAATGCGCAAGGCTTTTGTAATTACTCTTTGTATATTATCGCTGGCTGGTCTGATTTTACTCGGACTTTACGGAACCCGTTTTGCCCTTTATCTGGCCACAAGGATAATGATCCTTTCCATTTTTGCCATGGGATACAATATCCTTTTTGGGAAAACCGGACTCCTTTCCTTTGGTCATGGGGCATTTTACGCCGTGGGGGCATACGGGATGGCCCTTTTCTCTCTGCACATAAATCCCCATCCCCTGGCATGCATCGTGGCAGGGCTTTGCCTCGCCTTCATTTTTTCCCTGATTATTGGATTTTTCTGCGTCAGGCATACAGAGATCTACTTTGCAATGCTCACCCTGGCCTTTGGCATGATGGTTTTCTCTTTGATCTGGAACCTAAGAGACATAACCGGCGGAGATGACGGCCTGGTTGGGATATCGAGGGCCCCAATAGAGCTGGGGCTTTTTTCCATTCCCATAGCAAAGGCAAATCAGTTCTATTTCTTGGTGGTATTCTTCTTCGTCCTGAGTATTGCTGTGATATATGTAATCAACAATTCTCCTTTTGGCCTGGTTTTATCGGGAATTCGAGAGAACGACCGCAGGATAGAATTTGCGGGCCTTCCATTAAGAAAATTTAGGCTGGCGGCCTTTGTCATCTCGGGGGTATTTGCGGGCCTTGCCGGTTCCTTAAGCGCGCTCTTGGAAAGCAATACAGATCCCTTCTCTGCCCACTGGAGCCACTCGGCCGAACCTATATTGGTCAGCCTAATTGGTGGTATACAGACCTTTACAGGCCCTCTTATTGGAAGCGTGATCTTTGTATGGTTGAGGGAAATCATAGAACGGTTTACGCAGAACTGGATGCTTTGGTTTGGCCTCATTCTCCTGTTAATCATCATGGGATTTAGGGGTGGGGTCGTGGGGGTTTTGTCCCGTATTCACCGTATTATTCTGGGTTCTGACACCCAAAGCCAGAGGATCGCATGACCGAGCCATTGATGGAAGTTCAGCATCTTTATAAGGCATTTGGCCGAGTCATAACGGCGGAAGATATTAATCTGAGGTTTCACAGGGGGGTTATTACCTCCATTATTGGACCAAACGGTGCCGGAAAATCCACATTTATTAATATGATGACTGGATCAATTCCCCCTGACTCAGGAAGGATAATGTTTGAGGGCAAAGATATTACGAGCCTTCCCATACACAAGAGGGTTCGGTTGGGGGTTTGTAGATCATTTCAGGTAGTAGATGTTTTTCCTGAGCTCACTGTATTTGAAAATGTGGAAATACCTATTCTTGCCGCTCAACGCCGGGCATGGAAGATGTTTGGTCTTGTAACCAATGAAAGGTCTGTACATGAAGAGGTAATGGAAATACTTACGAAAGTGGGCCTGGATGCCAATGCAGATCTCTTGGCCAATGCCTTGTCCCACGGGGATCAGAGGCTTTTGGAGGTGGCAATTGCCTTGGCTGCCAGACCAAAGCTGCTGTTTTTGGACGAGCCCACGGCCGGGATGAACCCTATAGAGCGCAAGAGGATTCTTCAGGGTATCCGAGAGCTATCGCAGGAAAAAAAGACCACTTTTGTCATAGTAGAGCATGACATGGATATAGTATTTGCATTGTCCGAGAGGATTATTGTTCTCCATCACGGAGAGGTAATATCAGATGGAACATCAGAGCAGACAAGGACTAACGACCGGGTGCGCGAAGTATACCTCGGGGAAGAGGTAGATCTGTGATACTGGAGGTAAAAAACCTAAATACCTATTATGGCAATTCTCACGTGCTCCAAGACGTTTCGCTATATGTGCATGCAGGGGAGGTTGTTGCCCTGCTGGGCAGAAATGGGGTGGGCAAGACCACCACATTAAGGTCTTTAATGGGTCTCACGCCCCCCAAAAGTGGATCCATAGTATTTAAAGATCAGGAGGTTCTGGGCAGGGCCCCTTACGAAATGGCATGGCTGGGCCTTGCATACATGCCCGATGACCTAAGGATCTTTCCAGATCTAACCTGTGAAGAGAACCTTGAAATTGCTAGGAGGGTGAGCAGGCACTCTGGTTACTGGAACAAGGAGAGGATTGAGGAGCTGTTTCCGGTGCTCAGGGAACGTAGGAAACAAAAGGGAGCGAATTTATCAGGCGGTGAAAAGAAGATGCTGAGTCTCGGAAGGGCCCTGATGGCAAATCCTGAAATGATTCTCCTGGACGAACCCTCAGAGGGCTTAGCGCCCCTGGTCATACGGGACCTGATGAGTGTAATCAAGGAGATCAGGCAGAAAGGCCTGACCATCCTTTTGGCGGATCAAAACCTCAAGTTTTGCCGGCGCATCTCTTACCGGGGTTATATACTGGAAAAGGGCCAGATCGTGCACCAGGGCCAGATGGAGGATATCTGGCAGGATGAAGAGGTTATCAAAAAGTACCTGGCTGTCTAAATGACGGACGGT
>DQZA01000282.1 GCA_011042035.1 Desulfobacteraceae bacterium | reverse complement strand
GCAAATGGTAATGGAAGAAAAGGCCCAAATGGAGCAAAGACTGATTCCTGCCGGCCACCAGATGGTGAACCTAAGGCTCAGGTCCCATTTTTGCGAGCCATACTGGCTTGCGGAAAAAATAGGGGGCATCAGCTATCTGTTCTTCTTACGGGAGCTTGCAGAGAAGGTGAAAAACCACTGGCCCGAAGTCCTTGAAAAGCTTGAACAAATAAAAGAGACATTGATCAGGTCAAGGGAAACCCTTGTCAACGTCACCTTAGATGAAGACAATTATGCGGACTTTCGCGAACAACTGGAAGAGTTCTTGTCCTTCATTCCCGAAGGTGATACACGGGCTCAAGAGTGGCAATGGTCCGCTCCAGGGGCTCCAAACGAGGGGCTCGTGATCCCTGCGCAGGTGAACTACGTGGGCAAGGCCACAAATCTGTATGAACTTGGATACCAGTTTCACGGCTCGGCCCTGGTTATCTCAAAGTACCTCAGGACCACCTGGTTGTGGGAAAAGGTTCGTGTGCAGGGTGGGGCATATGGAGCCTTCAGCTTGTTTGACCGCCTTGGAGGCATAATCAGCTTTGTTTCCTACCGCGATCCGAATCTCCAGAACACCCTTGATGCCTTTGATGGCGCTGCCTCCTTTCTTGAATCAAGGACCATGGATGAGCGAGAATTGACTAGCGCCATTGTGGGCACCATAGGGGATTTGGATGCGCCCTTGCTGCCCGATGCAAAGGGTTATACATCCATGCTCAGGTATCTTACAGGAGATACTGACGAGGCGAGACAAGAAGTACGGGACCAGGTCCTCAGTACATCACCTGGTGATTTCAAGGCGTTCGCCCAGATCCTGGCCCAGTTCAAGGAAAAGGGCATAGTAAAGGTTATGGGGTCACCTGCTGCAATTGAACAGGCCAATCAACAGCGGCCAAGCTGGCTGCACGTACTAAAGGTATTGTAGGTGACACTTATGTTATTATCCCTGTACCCTTGGAAGAATCTAGCGCTGTGCTGCCCTTGGCCCTCAGCTTGGGCTTTAGCACCTCTTTCAGGAATACAAAAGCCTCTTTCTCATCTGAATCCATCAAGATAGACTCGACACGCATGACCTCTTGATCACTAAGCTCTATAACTTGCTTTCCCATTTCGGTCCTCCCATTGAGGAAATTTCGTTTCACATTTTACTCCTTGTACTATATAAATATCAATTTGGAACATGTAAGCTGCGGCCGTCCTGTGCTGTTAACAGCGATGGTAAGACAGTGTCAATCCCCAACAACGGAGCAAACCAATGGCAAAATACATGGTAACCTTTATGCCTGTTAATCGATCAACAATGGTGGAAGAAGGAACTACTGTGGCTGAGGCGGCAAGACAAGCCGATGTTTTTATCAAGAATCTTTGCGGCGGAGAAGGTGTCTGCGGTCAATGCAGAGTGCAAATTACCTCGGGAAATGCCAAGCCCGATGAGCAGGCCAAGGCCTTTTTCTCAGAAGAAGAGCTAGACAGAGGGTATGTGCTGGCATGCCAGACTGAAGTCTATGATAATCTCGAGGTACTCATACCACCAGAGACCCGAATGGAAGCGGCAAAGATCATTACCACAGAGGGAGAAGAGGGTGAGGCTGAGGCAGGTGCTGTTCCTCTGGTGAGAAAAATCTATCTTGAAATGCCCGCGCCCACCCTTGAGGACAATATCTCGGATATTGAGAGGGTCACGAGGGAACTTCGCAAAAAAATAGGATGGCATTCCTATAACATAGGCCTTCCTTGCCTAAGAAGGCTGTCTGAAAAACTACGACAAAGTGATTTCAAAGTCACAGCGTCAGTGGCGAAGCACTCCGGCGGCTACCGTATCCTCAGGATTGATCCAGGCGACACCTCAGCCAACGCTTATGGGCTTGCCGTGGATGTGGGAACCACCACGGTAGTTGCACAGCTTGTAGAAATGGGATCCGGCAGAATCCTTGGTGTCTCTGGAACGCCTAATAACCAGGCAAGCTTCGGGGAAGACGTAATTTCCAGAATCATTCATGCATGTAAAAAGGATGGCCTCGAACCGGTCCATAAGGCTGTGATCAAGAATGTCAATGAGCTTATCGAGACCTTGACCTCAGAAAAATCTATAGACCGAGAAGATATTATTGCCATAACAGCAGCTGGAAATACCACGATGAGCCATCTTCTACTGGGATTGATCCCTTGCTCCATTCGCCTCGACCCTTATGTTCCTACCGCTGACATTTATCCTCAAATTTATGCACGGGAAATCGGAATCCAGATTAATCCCGAAGGTATTCTGGAAACACTACCGAGCGTAGCGTCTTATGTGGGGGGGGACATCGTGGCAGGTGTTCTGGCCTGTGGCATCCCGGACAAGCCTGAGGTCCAAGGCCTCATAGACATAGGAACTAATGGAGAAATCGCAATAGGCAATAATGAGTGGCTCGTTTGCTGTTCTGCCTCCGCGGGCCCTGCCTTTGAAGGCGGCGGCACCCGCTGCGGAATGAGGGCCACCAAAGGAGCGATCGAGAAAATTGAGATCTCCGAGGGAAAACTGAAATACCAGACTATCGGTAATGCCAAACCGCGCGGACTGTGCGGATCGGGTTTGATTGACTGCATATACGAATTGGTCAAAAATGGTATCATTGCGCCCGATGGCAAGTTTAACAGGGACCTTAAGGACGACCGGTTCGCAATCGTGGACGACATTCCTGAATATACTATAGCATTCGCAGAGGAAACAGAAAGCGGGGAACCTATTGTCATCACAGAGACCGATATTGATAACCTTATGAAGTCAAAAGGGGCCGTATTTGCTGCAATAAAATCCTTGATGGACTATATTGGGATGGGATTTGACCAAATCCACAGGTTTTATGTAGCCGGTGGATTTGGAAATTTCCTCAATATCGAAAAATCCATTGCAATCGGCTTACTTCCGGATATCCCAAAAGAAGATATTGAATTTATTGGAAATAGCTCTCTCACAGGGGCAAGACTTTGCCTGCTCTCGGAAAAGGCCCTGGAAAAATCATTTAACATATCAAGGGCAATGACCAATATTGAGCTGTCTAATTATCAGCCCTTTATGGACGAATTCGTGGCAGCACTCTTCCTGCCACATACTAACCGGAAACTGTTTCCTTCAGTTACATATTAGGAGTCTGCCTGCCCCTATGGTGTGAGCTCTGCGGGCAGGCACTTAGTGTCTCGTAGCAGGTCCTAGCCGTTTTGCTTTCTCGCCTCCATCCTACCTGGCGGTGGCAGGGGTGGGAACACTGCCTTGACCTTGCTTCGGTGTTTCTTGACAACCAGACGTAAGAAATACCTTTAGCCACTTCTTGACTAACAACCGTATTTGATTAAATTTATGCAATGTCCTGCGAGTTGCAAAGATCCTAATGGATACCATTAGGGGGATGACTGAAAAGTGACCATGAAGGATTCTCCGGTTATAATTCCAGACTCTGATTTTATCGAAAGGTTTGCTGACGAGAAAAAGCGGGTCAAACTATTCACCAAAAGACCCCTTTCAGTGGATGGCCATGTTGATCTTCCCTGTTTTATGATGTCTCGCGGCATTGACAAGCCATTGTCTGAACTTTCCGATGCCCCGCTGACGCTTAAGACAATTATCTCTACCAATACGAGGCTTTTTTGTACAGCCCTCCATTGCGAAGATTCATATAACGGTCCAGGATCTGAGGCCCGTTATGAGGAGGTACTCAACTATACGCTCTCATGTCTAGATACCATAACTCTTGTAAGGAAAAAGGAAGACTTGGAACTGCTGGACAAAGAACAGGATAGGGTTAGCACCATATTGTTACTTGAAAATGCTGATTTTCTGGCTGACGATCCAGAGGAAAACATCGCAAGGCTCCAGGAAGATGCTATCAAGGTTGTTGGCCTCACCCACATGGGCAGGAACAGACTGGCAGATGGAAATGGTGTTGATTTTGCCGATGGCATTACTGATGCGGGAAGGCACGTTATACAAATTCTTATCAAGAACCATATAATTATAGATACTGCTCACTTGCACCCAAACGCCTTCTGGCAGCTTATGGATCTTACCGAAACTGGTGTGATTTGCTCACATACAGGCATTCAAGAGATATTCAAGACCCCCAGAAATCTGGACCTAGATCAGGCAAGGGAGGTCGCAGAGCGAAGAGGTGTTATCGGTATCACCCTAAATCCTGAAATGCTCTCCCCCGACCAAAATGTCGGGTTGGACACGGTCTTTGCCCACCTTGACACGGTTGTACAGAAATTTGGCCCTGATGTGGTTGGTATTGGATCCGATCTAGGCGGATTTGACAAGAGCCCTCCGGAATTATCAGGACTGGAGGCCCTCGATAGACTGGAAGAACTCCTTTTATCCCATGGCTACGACGATCAAGCTATTCAGGCCATCAGGGGCCATAACTGGCTTCGATTTTTTCAGGACCGTCTTTAATGGCAGCCTATCAAACAATCCCCCATAAACTCCGAATTGGCCCAGTGGAGCTTAAAAACTGGCTCGTGCTTGCTCCCATGGCGGGCATCACCAACATTGCCTTCCGGCTCATGGTAAAAACCCAAGGTGCCGCACTCGTCACAACAGAGATGATCAGCGCAAAAGGTCTAACCTTGTACCAAGAGAGAACCCTAGGTTATCTCAAATCTGATCCGCGTGAAAGGCCCTTGGCGGTCCAAATATTTGGATCAGAACCGAGAACTATGGCAAAAGCGGCTGAGATTGTGCTAGACACGGAAGCACAGATTCTTGATATTAACCTAGGTTGCCCTGTAAGAAAGGTGGTTAAGACAGGGGCTGGCGCCGCACTTCTTCTTGAGCCCGGAAGGCTTAGGGAAATTATCCGGGAAGTGAGAAAGGCATGGCCCCGCGCTCTTACCGCCAAAATGCGGGCAGGGTGGAAGCCCGGTCATCCCCTGGCAATGGATATGGCCAGGCTGTTAGAAGATATGGGAGCAGATGCCGTTACCATTCACCCGAGGTACGCCTCCCAGGGCTTTTCTGGCAAATCGGATTGGTCCATAATAACAGAGGTAAAAAAGAGCCTCTCTATACCTGTCATCGGGAATGGCGATGTATTGAGGCCCGAAGATGCACTCAAAATGAGAGAAATTACCGGGAGCGACGGGGTTATGATCGGTAGAGGCGCCATTGGAAACCCCTGGATTTTTAGCCAGATACTGCTACTGGAAGCCGGCATCACCCCTCAGAAGCCCACTATCAGGGAAAGAAGAGAGTTTATTGAAGAGCATTTTCAGTTGCTGTGCCACCATGTAGGACAACATGGGGCGGCTCGCATGATGCGGGGCCTGCTTTTATGGTACACCAAAGGCCTTCCCATGAGCAGTCGATTCAGAGGTGCAATAGGAATGGTAAAAGACCTCAGTAGCTTAACCCGGGCCATGGATCTTTATTTCTCGGCCCTTGAGGAGAGGGACAAATGAAGGTCAAGATAGCCAGGTCTGCCGGCTTTTGCATGGGGGTTCGGCGTGCCATGGAGATAGTGCTGGCCGAGGTCCACAAGGACAACACAAAGGGGCTCTATACCCTGGGGCCCTTGATTCATAATTCCCAGGTTTTGGAACTGCTAGAGTCAAAAGGGGTCAAGGTACTCAACGACCTTAAGGAGGCTGCAGCTTCGAAGGTTGTTATCAGGGCCCACGGAATCCCTCCCGGGTTAAGGGCAGAACTCCGAAAAATCCAGGCCCGGATAGTAGATGCCACCTGTCCCAAGGTGGCCCGCGTTCAAGCCATCATAAGATATTACACTAGAAAGGGATATACTGGGATCATCGTAGGTGACGCTGACCACCCAGAAGTGGTGGCCCTAAAGGGCTATGGAGATGACAAGGTATGGGTCATATCAGATGAGTCCCAGGTCTCAAGGCTCCCAATAGATCACCAGAATGTCTTTGTGGTTGCCCAGACCACACAAAATGCGAAATCTTACGAACAGATTGTCAAGAAAATCAAGGAGCGATCGCCACGAGCCCTTGTCTTTGACACTATCTGCGAGGCCACCCACCTGCGCCAAGAAGAAGTGAGGGCCTTGGCGCGTCAGGTAGACGCAATAGTAGTGGTTGGGGGGTATCACAGCGGCAACACCAGAAGGTTAGTTGAGATAGCCCGATCCACCGGCAAGCCCGCATTTCATGTGGAAACACCCGGTGACCTCGACGCAAAGGCACTTGAGAAAATGGACGTAGTAGGTGTTACGGCAGGTGCTTCGACTCCAAATTGGCTGATAAAGGACGTCGTTGCTGAATTGGAAAAAATCAAGGGTAAAAAGGAAACCCATCTTGGCCGAATCATTAACAAAATTGTCAAATCTTTGGTGCTAAGTAATGTTGCTGCAGCCTCTGCTGCCGCTTCCATGTCTTATTCTGTTGGTCATTTTCTTCATAAACCTTCCTCCATTTATCCTCTCATAACCTTCCTATACATATACGCCATGCACGTCTTGAACAGGTTTCTGGACAGGACTGCAAGTGCCTACAACGAGCCAGAAAGGGCTTCTTTCCTCATGCGCCATGGAAGGGCCCTGGCATTTATGGGTGCTTTGAGCATACTGGGCGCCATAGGGCTTTCCCTAAAACTGGGCCTTCGCACATTTATCGCCCTGTTAGTCCTCAGTTTATTGGGACTGATTTACAGTGTACCCCTCATTCCCAAGGGTCTTAGGCTTGGGACCAGATACAGAAAAATAAAGGATGTCCCGGGGTCAAAAACCCTTTCTGAGGCCCTAGCGTGGACCGCCTTGATCATTGCAATACCCTTGTTGAATGGCAGGTTGCAGGGTGCCACGGACCTCATTGTCATTGGATCCTGCGTTCTTGTTTTGGCCTTTGTTCGAGCTGCAATCTTTGATATTTTCCAGCTACAGGGTGACCTTATTGCTGGCTCTGAGACCCTCCCCATCCTCTTGGGCGAAAAGAGGACCCTGTTTTTGCTGAAGGCGCTCCTTTTCGTGGTAGGCGCTGGCAGCTTACTGGCCCCGGCCATCGGAATCACAACACCCATGTTTTGCCTAGCCGCGGTGCCAGCGGCCACGACCGCCACATGCGTGCTGGTTTACGAAAGGGCATGGGCCATGCCTGGCATTTCATTTGAGGCCCTGGTGGAGACCAATTTTATTCTCCTGGGCGCCTTGGTGGCAATCTGGGTGCACTTATGAGTCCTAGGGTCTCGGTAATAATTCCCACCTTCAACCGTGCCAAATGGCTTCCAAGGGCCATTGATTCAGTCCTCGAACAGACATTCAAGGATTTCGAACTCATAATTGTAGATGACGCCTCTACGGATCAAACCCACGAGATACTGGGAAGATATGCAACGAATATTATTGCCCTCTTTCACAAGGAAAATCGTGGACCGGCAGCGAGCAGGAACACAGGCCTAGCTCATTCTTCAGCACCGCTTGTGGCCTTTTTAGATTCCGATGATTGCTGGTTCCATGATAAGCTTCAGACCCAAGTCTCCTTTTTTGACGCCAAGCCTCACGCCGTGGCCTGCCAGACAGAAGAAATCTGGATTCGTAACGCCCGGCGGGTGAACCCCAAGAAAATCCACCACAAACCCTCGGGCTACATGTTTGAACAATCTCTGCGGCTTTGCCTTATAAGTCCCTCGGCTGTAATGATTAAGCGCTGGGTATTGGATGAAATCGGATGGTTTGATGAAGGCCTACCTGCCTGCGAAGACTATGACCTGTGGCTTCGCCTCACCTGCAAATGGCCTGTTCATCTAATCCCAAAGCCTCTCGTGGTAAAGCACGGAGGGCACCCTGACCAACTGTCGGTCAGGTACTGGGGCATGGATCGATTTCGCATCCGAGCCATTGTGAAAATCATATCTTCAGGATCCCTCTCCCCAGAACAGCGCTCTGCAGCCATCAGAGAACTTGAAAGAAAATGCAGAATATATGCTTCTGGCTGTGCAAAAAGAGGAAGAAAGGAAGAGGCGGAATTTTTCTCAAGGCTTTCTGAGCTGGTCCAAAAAAACCCAAGGCAAGCGCTTTCCGCTGCCTTCCTACGAGAGTTCTAAAAGTTATCCCACGGCCCCGGCAGAAAAAAGAAGCGTTTTTCTGGGATCCCTAAACGTATAAAAACCTTATGGCAAGGGCTCTACCAGGATCTTGTGGTCCACAAGAGACAGGGATTTAACCCTGCCTTTTATCTCTTTTCTCTCCCCGAAAAGATCCACCACGGAAAGTTTGCCGTTTTCCGCCTCAATCAGCTCAACGTTTTCCATAATGAGTTTTTCGCCCTCTTTATCCACCAAATAAAGTGCTGATTCACACATCTTCAAATATCTCCTTAACCATCTTTATGGCCGCTTGTACAAGGTGTGGCAAAGGTTCGGTGCTTGCCCCCACCACCAACACGTTCTCCTGAGTCAGAGGAAGCAGCAGCTTTTGTGCCCCAGAGGTGGTAACGGCTGCTGCCATCTCGCGCGTCACTTCACCCATCATGGAATTGGCCATTATAATTCCAATGGGCCCTATTATTATATCTACTTTTTTACAAGTTACCACTATAGCGTTCTCTCCCGTTGCCCCCTTGTTTGCACCAGCCTTCATCATCCTGGAGGTGGCAGCAGAATTTGTACCTAGGGCCAAGACCTCCACGCCTTGGCCAATCTCCTGTCTAATCCCTTTTATTATTGTGGCCCCTATACCACCACCTTGACCGTCTATGACCGCCAGTCGCAAT
>DQZA01000120.1 GCA_011042035.1 Desulfobacteraceae bacterium | reverse complement strand
GACTCAAAATCCAGTGGGCCTTGCGCCCGTGAGGGTTCGACTCCCTCCTCCGGCACCACTCTTCTTTGAAGATGAATGATTGCTTGCCATTTTAGCCTTTCACCAATCTTTATGTTTTTTCAACCATGGTGCCCTTTCTATAACCTGATCTATGGCATCGAGTATTCCCGGTGGGTTTGAAAGTCCCTTGGGGTCAAGCATCTCCTTGACCTTGCGTGTCCAGTGATCATAGTGGGGTCCAAAGTGAGGTCCATCAAGAGAAAGTGGACTATTGGTTTGAATAAAAAAACTGAGTGCTCCGCGCTGAACGAGACACTTGGGACCGTCCAGGTGATAATACCTGTCAACGAGCTGAATCATCTCTTCGCTGTCCCTTGGGTCCCAGTAGTTAAGAAATTCCAGGTATCCCCCGTGCCCCATATCAGTGGCCTGGAACCAGCCCGGATCCTGGTGGTCTTGGACTAAGGGAGGCGTGTACTGTTCCTTTAACTTTACCATGTCTGCCGATGTGGCAGCCGCGCAATCAATGGTGTCCACCTGGCCTGTAACAGACATAAAGGCCCCCGATACCCACCACATGGAAACGGAATCCGCACTTTGAATCCACGACTGATCCCTTTGCTGTGCGGGCCGGCTTACTGCCCCGTATTTCTGCGCAATGGCCATGAGAACCTTTTCTTCATATTCCAACTGTGCAGCGGATGTGTATCCCACAAGCAGAACCCGAAGTAGCTCGCTACTGTCTTTTGGCTCCTTATTGTTGGATCGGTTCCATTGCTCCCAAAAGTCTTCCTTTGACTCCGCTTTGGCTATGAACCTCCACATGCGTGGGACCCGCATAACTGCAGCAGCGATTTCTGCCTCGCCTATTTCAACCATCATTTCAAGCAAGGTCTTGAGATCCTGGCACAGGAAGTTATACCAGCGAATCCTGTGGGTGGGCAGCACAAGAAACGTCTCAGGACTCACCCCAGACGACCTCAGCCTCTCAGGCTGAAAGGGAAACAGCCTCACGCACATCTTGGTAACAACACCCAAAGAGCCCATCCAGCCTATGCTCCCCCGTAGCAGTCCCCTTAAGTCAGGTCCCACACCTTCTCCCCAAAAGGGATCATCACCTGTTGCCAGCGAACCAAGGCCTACCACCTCTCCATCAGGCAGAACCCACTCGGCAGCTAGGATACGCCTGTTTGCCATTCCAACCCTGTAGGTGAGGGGGGAAAAGCCCCACGACAAGTGATTTGCCACGACACTTGCCTGTGACCCCCCGCCTGGCACCATTGTATATAGGCCGTGCTTTAGGGCTTCTGCCTGCAGTTGGGCGTAGGTCACCCCAGGCCCAACCGTTGCGTTCAGGGCAGAGGAATCTACCTGAAGTTCATTCATTCTTTTTAGATCCAGGAACAGGCAGTTTTCAGCCCTTGGGCCTGCCTGGGTGAACCAAAAGGTGCTGGCCGGGATATATGGTATCTCATGTTGGTAACATATTTGTAAAATGGCGCTTACTTGCTCGGTGGTCTTGGGCAGGAGCACGCAAGCAGGCACCGTGCCAAGCAGACGTGCCTCGGCACCGTGAAACCCTCGGTTCCGCAGGGTATAGGCCTGGCAAACCTCGGGGTCGTGGGAAATGTATGGTTTGCCAACAATGTCTTTGAATTGCTTATAAACTGAAGGGCTTATCATTGTGCCACCTCGTGGCCGAGCAGGGCTAGGCTAACCAAGTGGGAGATATCATAGGCCTTGAGGAGATGCCCCGTTGATTGTATAGCAACCTGGAAACTATCAAGGCAATAAGGGCAGGCAGAGACTACTGCCTGTGCGCCGCTATCAATTACCTCTTGGAGCCGATCTTGTGCGGTGAAGGCGGCAAACTCAGGGTACACATCAAGCACGCCGCCGCCTGCACCGCAGCAAAGGGCATTTTCCCTTGTCCGGGGTAGGTCAATCAACTCTAGCCCCTCAATGGCAGAAATCAATTGCCTGGGTTGCTGGTATATCCCATTTGTGCCCCTTCGGTAGGGTTTGGGAGGTTGGGTGAGGCCGTTAGGGCCTCGGCTGCCGTGCCACGGGGTCCAATCCTCGCTAAGCCTACCAAGGCAACAGGGGTCATGGTATGCCACCTTCATTTCAATGGGCCCCCTGAAGCGCAACCCACCTTTGGCCAATAACCCGGCCAAGAGCTCAACGAGGTGAACTGCCTTGTAGGGCATGTCACTTGTAGGCTTGTCCAGCAGCTTGGGATAGTCCACCTTCCATGTCTTGTAACATTCTGCGCAGGAGGTAAGCACGATACTAGCTCCCGCATCTGATAACATCTCAATGTTGGTCTTTGCCAGGGCCAGGGCCTCTGAAGCAGCCCCTGAGACAAAAAGGGGATGCCCACAGCAGGACTCCTCTTCCATCAATGCGTATTCTATGCCAAGGTGCTCCAATATTTTGACCGTGGCCTGTGCTATGGAGTTGTTCTTATAAGAGGCATTGCAGCCCACAAAGTAGGCTATTTTGGCGCGGTTAGAAGGCTTAATGCCTTCTGGTATCCACGCTGCACTTTTGGCACGCTTGAGGCCAAAGCGATTGCCCGTGTCACGCACACGCCTTATTAATTGGGCCAGCGCAGGTGGAGGCCCCGCGCCTTGGGCCACTGCCCTTATTCGCAACGCCTCTAGCACCATGAGAGGGTCCAGGTCCAGATTTCTCTTGCAACCGGTATCACAAGCCCCGCAAAGATTGCACTGGTATATGATATCCAGGGCCTTTTCTGTTATTTTCATTGAGCCGTTAAGAATAGCAAGGGCCAATTTTAGGCGGCCCAAGGCGGAATAAGAATCAAACTTAAATCTTTGAAGGCTAGGACAACGGATGCTGTAATCCTTACCCTGGACGTAAATGGGGTCTACCCAGATGCAGCCCTTGCATCCGCAGCAGTTTTCAGCATCCCACCTAAACCTCTCAAGCCTAAGATGATCCATTGTTCCCTTTGTCCTCAAAAGAAAAACAAAGCTTGTCAGGATTCATTATAAAGTTGGGATCAAAAGACCGCTTGGTTTCTTTGAGTAACCTTATATATTGTGGGTCAAGCCGGCCATAAACCAGCCTGGCCAATCTTCTCCCCTGGGGCCTTGTGTAGTGGGCTCCAAGCTTGATGGATGAGATGGCACACGACCAAAATATTTCATCTGCCTCGTGATCGTGCTGATTTGGAGTGAAAAAGGCGAATTCAAGATGTGTGCCGCCTCCGTATTCAAGGGGTTGAACATATACCCCGAGGCTGATTCGCTTGGCCCCTGCAGCTTCTTGTTCCATGTTCCTTATGAACGCAGGGGCTTTGTCAAGTCTTGATATGAAAAATAGCCTCTTGTGAGGTATGGTTCCATTCAGTGTCCAGTGGGCCTTCGGGTCAGGCCAGGGAGACCTCAGGATATGGTGAAGTGGGCCAAGGCCGAAGAGCTGCTTGTCAGAATTCATGCAATCAACCGTGAGGCCCTCGGAATCCATAACCTTTCTTAATGCCTCCTTTTCATACGCGATTTTTTCTTCGGGAAACCACTTTGCTGCTGAAATAACCAGCACGAACAACCACTGCGGTAGCCTTTTGTCAATAAAAGCCTTAGGGAGGTCGAGTGCCTCGCAAATTGTCGTTTTGAGCATTGCGGCATTAAGGGCAAAACACTCCCTACCAATTCTTCTTTTTTGTACGGCATGCATCAGGGCAGTGACATGCTGTGGAGAGTCAAGAGGGACGAGTATAGTCTCGTTAAGGGTGGGTCGTTTTTTCACCCTGATGTTTGCCCATGTGACGATACCCATGGTCCCTTGTGATCCCTGGAGCAATCTAAGAGGGTCGATGGGCCCCGGACCATAGGGGTAAGCGCCTCCCGCAGAACTAGCACCGTAGTTTACATGGCTCGCGGTGCCCGTCCTGAACAATTCGCCGGTTGGCCAGACGAGTTCAAGGGAGGCAATTGGCTCTGCGCACTCAAACCGGGGATCCAAGGGCGGGGTCCTATCGAGAAGCGAAGAGACCACCGATGTCTCTCTATGGGGAAACAGGGGGTTTGTTATCATCAAGTTTTCTTTCATAAGGGCCGGGATAAGTTGCCCCCACGTGACCCCTGCCTCTACCCTTACCTTTCGGTTCCTTCGATCTATCTCCAGTATTCGGTTCAGATGCCGAAGATCCACCATTATGCCTCCCTTGACAGGATCTGCTCCTTGGTGAAGGTGGATCCTGGAGCTTACGGGCGTAATGGGAACGCAAAGATCATTGGCGAGAATGACAATCCTTTGAATTGTGGCACTGTCCCGCGGCAATACTATGGCCCTTGGAAGGGCCTTGGGCTTGACAGCAAAGCTGTGGAGGTATTGTCTTATGCCTTGCTCACCGTCTATGACATTTTCTGCGCCCACTGTATCGCGCAATCTTTTGTTGAGATTAATCAAATTCCACTGTCCTCAAAATTGTTGAAAGCACAACAAGCCGGGATCTACTAGGTTTTGGCATTCCCGTCCCCAGTCTCTCCTCCCGGGAAGGCGGATATCCGCTTCTGAAAAACTAAAAAGCCCTATCGCCTGAAAAAGGATTGGCGATGAGGGCCTTGAGATTTCAGCGGAGAGCAAATGCCTATTTGATCATCTCTTTCAATGCCTTCCCAGGAACGAACTTAGGCACCTTCTTGGCCTTGATCTTGATTACTTCGCCTGTCTGTGGATTTCTGCCTTTCCTTGCTTTTCTCTTGTCAACCTTGAACGTACCGAACCCAATAAGTGTTACCGTGTCTTTCTTCTTTAGGGCCTTCTTAATGGTGTCAAAAACACAATCCACCGCGGCCTGGGCCTCTTTCTTGGTGCTGACTACCTTGGCTACCTCATTGACTAAATCCGCCTTGTTCATTGTGCCCTCCTTTCTTTAATGGTATTGGGTTTAACCGCGTTTGGGCGTTAATTATCAAATCCATTTGCGGTTTTCAACTCAAATTTTGAAAAAACCGATTTTTTTGTCATGTCTTGAGGCAAGCTGGGCGCGGGTTTGCAACATCGTGCTGTTCTTTTGACTAGGTAGAAGCCCCGAGCAAGGCCTTGCCCAGGCAGGTGGATTCATGGCGAGGGGGCTAAAACAAGGGAGGGCTAGAGGTGATACGTCTCGCCGTGCCGGATCCTCACAAGCCTCTCGGCCGAGCCCAGTTTCTCCATCTCTTCAGCAATTTTAATGGGAGGGAGGTAAACAGGCTCATCACCCAGTCGGAAGGTGCCCCAGTGAACCACCATTAGCCTTTTGGCACGCAGGTCCAGAAAGGCTCGACCCGCTTCAGAAGGGTTGAGATGGCTCTGGGCCATGAACCAACGGGGCTCATAGGCCCCAAGATTTATGATAGCTAGATCAATGTCAAAGTCATTTCCTATTTCCTTGAAGCCCCTGAAATAGCCCGTATCACCGGATATGAAAATGCTCGGGGATGCCGAGGCGGATCTAACCAGGAACGAGCCCCAAAGTGCCCTGTTGGGTCCAGCCAGGAGGTTTCTCATGGTCCAATGGTTACAGGGTAGAAGCGTTATGTCTATCTCGCCGAGGGAGTAGGTTTCAAACCAGTCCAGGGATACAATTCGATTGAACCCTGCCTCTTTGAGCAATGTATTATACCCCAGGGGAGCGACGACAGTGCTGTCATTGGGCAGCTTCTCCATGGATGGTATGTCAAGGTGGTCATAGTGGCCGTGGGTGATCAAGATGATGTCAGGCTTGGGTATGTCTGAGATGCTAAATTGAAGTGGGGTAAAGTCTTTTATGAACGGGAAAAGCCCAAAGAAAAGAGGATCCACGATAATTCTTGTGCCAAGGTAATTTATGAACACGGTGGAATGCTTTATGAAAGTAACTGAAATGTCTCCGGGCTTGCCGAGGTCACGCAGATCCAATGACACGGGGGTGACTTTTTCATTATTGTATAGTTCCTTGAAGTGATTCGTGCCGAACACCTTCCATTTTAGGAGTCTCCAGATGCTTCCGTATTCCAGATCATTGAATGGGTTTATAAAGTGATGGCTGCAGTGATGGAGCTTTTTTTCGGCGATTTCCCTGAGCGAGACGTTTTCTATTTTTGGCAAATCCTTTCCTTTACTATTGCGAGTTCCTGCCTCGGCCAGTTTGGCGAGTTTCCCAGTGCCAGCCAGGGCAATGAGAAGAGAGAGCCTTGAGAGAAACATGCGTCTATTCATTTCTTGCTGCGCCAATCGAGGAAAGTGTCCGACTGCATTTGGTGCTATTCCTCCTTGTTTCGCTTTTTGACCAGGTCTATGAATGCCTTCAGGCTTTCCTCAGAGCCAAAGACGCCCTTGTAAAGTTGTTCACTCCATATCGTGAGTCCTATCTTGAATATCCTGTGGATTAACTCATCGGCCTTTTCTGGGCCCTGGTGTTGAAGGATCTGGTATAGGAGGTCATCAGGCACTTTTATTGGATATACAGCAGTGGCCGCCTGGCTGTCGTCCTTCAGATACTCTTGAATACTCTTTAGTATGCGAAGGTTTGTGTATTTTCTCTTGTATTCTCCCTCATCCATTATGGCTCACCCCTTTTCATATAAACGATAAGATGCTAAAAGGCGAAAGTCAACTTATAGGAGCGGGAAGGTATCATGGATGGCAAGTATCAATTCATTTCGGAAAGGGAGCAAGAGGGTTTTGAGGATTTCCTCGCCAGGTGGTCACACGACACGGCTAGGGTGAAGGAGGCGTTTCAAAGGATCGCTTTGGCATTAGCTTCAAATGAGCCCACGGTATTTTACTTCCACCCCAGGCCGGGGGTGAGTTATTCCCTCAGGGCTAGCCTGGAAAAAGCAAAGGAGCGGGCAAGACCTTATTATGCTGTAATTGATATTGTAGAGGAATTCGAGGCCGAACCGTGGCTTTCAGTGTGTTTTTATGCTGACACCGTGTCAGACCCCGAGGATCTCGGCAACCTGATTCCAAATGGGCTGCTGGAAGAGGACGGGTATTGTTTTGATGTGGATTGTTACGATGAAGGCCTGCTGGGCTACATAGAGGCCCGCATAAAAGAGGCCTATCAAGCTCATGTTAGTGGGCTAAAACCTTCAACATAAGAGGGATGGCAACGAATGTGCCCAGGGAGCTGCCTATGTTGGTGAGCACCACCACCAGCAGGATTCTTGTCACCTTGTTTTTCCAGAATCCCTTTATAGACGCCAGGTCTTTCGCCAGGGCCTGGAAGTCCTTTACCTTGGGTTTTCCAAAGAAGACCTCCACTATTCCCGCTACCCAACCGGCCGCAATTAGCGGATTTAAAGATGTTATGGGGGCGGCAACAATTGCTGAAAGAATAGTCATGGGGTGACCTAGCGCGGCAGCAGCGCCCAGTCCGGACAGGGCCGCATTTGCAAGTACCCACCATTTTACCATGTGTGTACCAGCCTGTTTGCCTGCGAAAAAGAAGCCTGCCGCGATGAGAGCTATTATCAAGACGGGGATGAGCCACTTGATCACTGAAAGAAGCTTCCCTTTTGGCGGCAAGAGTTCCAGCTGGGCTAAATCCACCTGTTTGTCCCAGTACCTTTTGACGCCGGGCACATGTCCTGCCCCCACTATGGCCACGATCTTCTCCCCTGGGGCTTGGCGGATCTTCTGGGACAGGTATTGGTCCCTCTCATCTATGAGAACGCGGCTTACTTCAGGAAGGGACTTTGCCACCTCTGAAATCAGGGACTCCACCACGTTCATATCTTTCATTTTTTCGATTTCCGCTTCCTCAATGGACTCTACCTCTTTGGCAGAGGCAAGAATCTGGGCAAGGAGCTTCAATTTGGTCCAAAAGCCCATCAGGCGCCAAGTCCTGGACAAGGTTACCCTTATATCCCTGTCTGCAAGGTGTATTTGTGCCCCCACCTCGTTAGCAACCTTTATGGCCTCCAGCACTTCCTGGCCTGGCTTTACCCCGAGTCTATCAGCTATCTTTTTCTGGAAAGAGGAAAGCAAAAAGTTAAAGAGTAAGAGAAAGGCCTTTTTTTCCCGTATCACCTTGAGAAGATCAGTGTCTTCCCATTGTTTTTTCTTTGTGAGGGTTTCGTAACGGGACTGGCAAAGTTCAACGCATACCGTGTCGGGTTTTTGTTCCCGGATAATGGAAGCGACCTGCCCTGCGCTTTCC
Organism: Desulfobacteraceae bacterium; assembly: GCA_011042035.1. GTDB lineage: Bacteria > Desulfobacterota > DSM-4660 > Desulfatiglandales > Desulfatiglandaceae > B111-G9. Next base: position 642 of record DQZA01000120.1, on the reverse strand, counting down.
TTTGATACATGAGCGGTTCCCACAAGAATAAAGGTTTTGTTTTCATATTCGAGTATTTCAACGTTTTTACTATTTTCAGGCATAATTTTATGTCCTAAAGGTCTTTTCCCTGTGCTTTGTGCCCCGAGCCCTTCTAGCCTAGCCACTAATTCCTCTATTCTGGTTGATGCTCCTTTCTCAGTAGTGCATTAACCGTCTTTACCGGATTAAACGTTATAAGGGGAACCTCCACGAAAAATGTTATCCATTTGGCCATGGCTCCATTCCACAGTCCTGGTAGCTCCAGGGCCTTCAGATCCTTTCCGCCTTTTGATTTCTTTGAGATGAACACGGCATCTGGGTCCACGAACTGTCTAAGGTCAAAAGGATTGCCCTGCCAGTCCCTCACAGCGCAGACCAGGTCCACTGGATTAAAGTGGGTAGATGATTTTAAGATCACCTGCTGTTGCTCGGAATCCGGGTCAATCTGGGCAACTTCCACAATCTGCTTTGTTATCTCTCCACTCTTGTCCTTGACCCAAAAAGGCCCACCGCCTGGCTCGCCCACGTTGCGCACCATACCACAGACCCTGATGGGTCTGTTAAACAAGTTCAACAAAAAATTTCTTTTTTCCCCTGCGCTCCAAGCCCGAAATTGATCAG
>DQZA01000293.1 GCA_011042035.1 Desulfobacteraceae bacterium | reverse complement strand
TATGCCTCCCATAGCTCCGCATTCTTGAAATAGTCCATGATAGCCAGTTTGAGATCCTTCCTGGCTGGTGCAGAAGAAATAAGCAACTGCCTTATGGAGGACACATCGTACTTACTTTTCACCTCATCGGGAAGAGCAAGCATCATGATATAATGAGTTGGCACTAAGGACGTAAAAGTAATCTTGTATTTCTCTATTGTTCGCAACAGGTCCTCGGGATCAAAGCTTTTCATGTTGTAAACAAACACGGGGGCCGTAACCAATGTGTATGGGAAAGAGTAAAAGATTGAATTTACATGGCACATGGGCATGACGAGCATTACCTTATCCGTGGGCAGTACCCCCATGTTTACGTTATTCAGAAAGTACTGGGCCATATAACTCTCATGGGTTCTCACCACCCCTTTGGGTCTGCCCGTGGTCCCAGATGTATACATAATGGTCCAGGTGTCAGCAGCATCCACCATAAGGTCAGGTTCATCAGGTGAAGATTTCCCCAGGAGCTCTTCATACCCGATGTAGCCCTCTGGAACCGGCCCGTCACCCAGATAGATATAACCATTCTCTGGCACAGGCAGCTTATCCCGGATACTGTTAATCAGGTCCACAAAAGGGGCCTCAACGATGAATCCCTTACACTCTGAGTGGTTAACAATATATTCAATTTCAGGCCCGGCAAGCCTGAACATCACCGGAACCACTATCTGGCCACCCTTACCACACGATGCATAGATATCCATCCACTCGCCACGGTTATATGCGATTACTGCAAAAGTATCCTTGTACCCCACACCAAGGTCCTTTAAACCATTGGCCAGCCGGCATGCCCTTTCGTTCCAATCCTTGAAGTTATACTCCCTTATCTTGTCCTGCCATCCCAGCTTTTCTGGATAGTTGATGGCATTCATTTTTAATACGGTCCCCATGTGCATCCATTTACTTTCTAGCATCTTAAAAGACCTCCCTTTTTCATAACTTTTTGACTTTTCATAAGGCACCCCTATGCAGCCGCGGCCTCAGCCACCTCTTCCATGCCATATAGCGCTGCTCCTATTGCGCCGGTCAACTGGGGACGTTCCGGGACCATAATTTCCAGCCCTGTTCGCTCCCTCATCATCACTACCAAGTATGGATTATACTCCACCACCCCTCCCGTCATTACCACCCGCTCTGTCAGGCTATCCATCTCCAGAACGCGCTTGATGACCGAAAGAAATAGGCCCTTGACTATGTCAGGTACCTTTTTCCCTTGCCTGATCTTTTCCAGCACCTCGGTCGCTGAAAAAACCGTGCAGAAGCTACCCAACTCCACCGTCTCCACTGCTTGTCTGGCTAGCCCCTCCATCTCCTCCAAGGGGATATCCAGCCTCATTGCCATTTCTTCCAGAAACGCACCAGTGCCTGCAGCACATTTGCGATTCATCTTGAAACTCAGGCGGCGGCCTCTTTCGTCAAGCTTGATTATCTTGTTATCCTGCCCCCCGATATCAATGACAGTGATAGCCATAGGGAAAAAATGAAAAGCTCCCTTTGCATGACATCCTATCTCTGTCCTTGTATCGTCAGCATATATGACATTCTTTCTCCCATAGCCAGTAGCCACTGAGAAGGTTATGTCCTCTTTTCGGACCCCGGCCATCTCCAAAGCCTCACCCAGCGCTAGCTCGGATGTCCTGGCAAAATCAGTGCCAGATTTTCTCACGGCACAGCCCAAGACTTCTTTGTCCTTGTTCAGGAGTGCCACCTTTGTCCTGGAGGCTCCCACATCCACACCAGCGAAAACTTCCTCAGCCATCAGTTCTCTTCCAGTTGTTCGATAAAGGCCTCAACATTGGTCTTAGCCTGTTCTTCAGAATAGCATCTCAAGTCGTTCAAATCACCATTAATAGTGAGGGTGGGGATTCCCATCTTTTTGCTTAACCGCTCTGGCATTCCGTAGCGATTATTGGAGTTGTTGGGACAAGTCTTGGCGTCATGGAAAATGATACCGTGGAATTTGAAAAACTCGTGGCAATTTTTTATGTACTGTTCCTTGTACGCCTCGTCCCTGACGATAAACAGCTCCGTGTAAGCCCTGGCCATACTCTCAAATGGTTCCTCAGGGTCAAGCTGGTCAAAAATCCAGCTGTTGCAATAGGTGGAAGCAACAATGCATGTTTTCAGTGAAATAAACAGTTCAGAAAGTGGCCTCAGCTTGCCCCATATAGGCATTCCCTCCCAGTAAAGCCGGTACTTCTCCCCCTCTACTGCGGCTATACCCGACTCTATTCTTTGATTTAGTTCCTCAAGCAAAAGCTCATAGTAATCTACAGCCTCTTTTGTACCCCGTGCAACCACCGCTGGCCCCATATGGATCGTGTGATCAAAAAAGGTCCAGGGCGAGGGAATCGCCGCTGCAGTCTCCAGGCATGTACGCCACAAGACCGAACATTGCCTGGACAGCTCCACAGCCTCCCTGAAACGATCCATATCAAATTTCTGGCCGCTGACCTCCTCCAGAGGGGGAACTAGATCTTCGATTTGCTTGGCAATGTCCTTTATCTGATAGTCCCTTATCTGGCCTATGTCACGGTGTGTATGGACCCCTATAACCGGGACCCCGAACTCCCTCCCATACCATGAAAACCAGTCCTGAACGTCCCTGCATTGGTTGGTGTTAAAGACCAAAACGTCGGGTCTTGGCACTGACTTGATGTTGTAAGCCTTGGTAAGAGGCGTCTTCTTTGCCAAATACGAGCCAATGTCACTGGTCAGATAAGAGCAGATATCAGGTGAATATCCTATGGCATTGGCATGAGGGATCAATTCGGTTGCCATTCTAGTGGCACCCAGCATTGCACCGTGGTTCTCCGGAAAGTAGACCAAAAAACCCATTCCCCGCAAAAGCTCTGCAGGGCCAACGCTGGTGCACCAGGCGATCTTTTTTGAACCAGTCCTTGCTGCCTCGTCCAGATCATAGAAATGGTTTGCCATTATCTTCTTGAGAGTCTTGGTGGCAGCAATTTCTTTCCTAGGGCTTTCCTTCTTTGCAAGCATATAAACTCCATTAATCCAATAGCTAAGGTCCTTCTACCTCAGGAATACGAGTGCATTTTAACCCATGGCGCTGGCCACTATTTCAGTGATATCCATTATCTTTATCTTCCCCCGTTCTTGCTTTGGGATGGCCTTGGCGCCTTTTCTTAAATTGTCCTTGCAGGCCGCACAACCTGACACTATCACCTCAGCTCCCACTGCCAGGGCATCACGTACCCTTTCTGCTGCCATTTGCACCGCCAGATCAGGGTCATTGGCCTGGACCCCACCGCCACCTCCACAGCACCTGGCCTGGAGCCTATTGCGGGCCATCTCCACAAATTCTACACCAGGCACCGCCTTTATGATATTGCGGGGCTCTTCAAAGATCTTAAAGGTTCTCCCAAGGTCGCACGGGTCATGGTAGGTGACCCTCTTTGAAAATTCCTTGCTGAATTTCAAGCGTCCTTCCTGGATCAGCTTATCCAAATAATGGACGCTATGATAAACCTCCATGCCCAGGTCCCCTACATTCGGGTAAATCTTCCTGAATGTCTTGTAGCACCCCGCGCACGGAGTGACTAACTCCTTCGCCCCCGTTGCCTTTAGCGCCTCGATTATCTTCTGGGCGTGAGGTTCAAAGTCCTTGGACCCCATCAGGAAAAGGGGGAAACCGCAACAGCTCTCATCCATGGCAAGGGTTGTGTAATCCACCTGGGCTTGATCCAGTGGCTTTATTAGACTGGGGACCATTTTCATATCAAGATAGCTTGGGACACAACCCATAAAAAGCAGTGTCTCGGCCCTGGCCTTTAATTCTCCCTTTTTGGCCTTCTCTTTTAGAGATGGAGGATAAATGTCTATCCTGCTCTCGCGAGCACTGGCAAATACGTTCCCAGTCTTTTGTATATTGTCCCGAACACCCAAGATAGGTTCAGGTGTGTAGCCCGCTTCATATAGATACTTGCGGACGCCTTCCACAATCTCATCCACCTTTATTTGCGCTGGGCAAAAATAGGTACACGCCTGGCATGTAGTACATGTGTAAAATGCCTGGGCAAGTTCCTTGGACGGCTCAATAGTACCGTTGAAGAAATAGAATGCCAGTGCGTTTCTGCCCCGCGCATTTCTTGATTCGCGTTGGGTCACACTAAATGTAGGGCATCCAAGTCTGCAAAAGCCACAATGAATACACGCAAGTAATTCATCGTCTACCTCTTTGCCAAATGACCGCACACCTTCGGGGTGTTCTAGCAGCGCTTGAAAGGCAAAGTAGTCATAGATATCGGCCTTCTTACCAGTGGGCTCCAATCCCATCTTGCCCGGGTTAAGGATATTATCAGGATCCAAGGCCTGCTTGACCCTTCTCATCACATCAATAGCAGGGCCCAGTTGCCTTTCTATATGGGGCACCCGCGTTAATCCTGTGCCATGTTCAGCACTTAGCGTGCCATTCATGTGAAGGGCCGTGTCTACTAATTCCTCCACCGCCGGCTTCAAACGGTTCCAATCATCTCTGCTCCTCATATCCGAGACAAAGGTGGTATGAACATTGCCATCTCCCACATGACCGAAGGTGGCAATGATAACATTGTATTTCTCGGCTATTTCTTGGGCGCGACGAATTGTTTCCGGAATCTTGGTAGATGGCACACCAAAATCTTCGGCTATGGGAACAAGCCGACTGCCGGGTTTTATCCTTGAAAGCGTGGGTACAAGTCCCCCCCGGGCCCTCATCATTTCCTCTCTTTTTGCCGGATCGTCAGACCACTGGAACTCCTGGACTCCGTATCTCTTACATATCTCACCTATCCTTTCCATGTCGCGGACGACTACTCCCTTTGCCCCATCGGCCTCCATGATCAGCATGGCCTCTATCTTGCTCACATCCTTTTGCAGGACATCTTCAACTATCTTTAGGCTAAACTTGTCCAGGATCTCGCATCCTGCCAGCTTAATCCCTGAGGTTATCACCTCTGTAACTGCGTCACCAGCAGCATTTAGATCCCCAAATATGGCCAGCGCCAATGCTCCGTACTCGGGCCTAGGTTCAAGTTTTACAATAATCTCGGTAATGATACCCAGTGTTCCTTCGGCCGCAGAAAAAAGGTGCGTTAGGTCATAACCAAGGGAACTCTTTGGCGCGGTGGTACCCGTATGAATTACTGTGCCGTCAGCAAGAACTACGGTTAAACCCTTTATGTAGTCTCGTGTGGTACCATATTTCACTGCCCTGTGGCCGCTCGCATTTGTTGAGACCATGCCGCCAATACTTGCAATGGCCTCACTGCCAGGATTGGGGGGAAACATTAGTCCATATTTAGCCAGCATGCTATTTAGCTGCATACAGATTACGCCAGGCTCTACCCTAGCATAGAAGTCTTTTTTGTTTATCTCGACTATATTGTTCATCTGGTGCAAATCCAGAAGTATTCCTCCCCGCACAGGTAGCACTGCGCCTGTCACGCTCGTACCACTCCCCCTTGCGGTTACCGGGATCTTCTCCCGGTGGGCTATCTTCATAATCGCCGATACCTGGTCTGTTGTCCTTGCAAACACCAATGCATCAGGGACACCTTGGTGAACAGACATGTCCCTTGAGCATGCCAAGCACTCCACCTGATCGCTAAATACATTCTCAGGGCCAACTATCTCTGATACCTCAGCAAGTATTTTCTCCATATCAAAACTCCTTTGGCGTTCAATGACCCGCCCCGCACGAGGGCAAATGTGGCTACTATTTAGCTACAAAGTAACTATACCGGAAGGGTGAAAAAATTGTCAAGGCAAAATGGGTTAGGCCCTGCTCTCCTATCTTCCAAAAAAGCTCCTTATTTCTAGACGTTCCAGCCACTTGAAACTACGTCTGATCTGGGTTATCCAACTGGGGCTATAGATGTAATTGACCATAATACTGCAGGACTCTTTAAGCCCCTTGGCTGAGGTGTTGGCAAGGAAATTTACACATTTCTCGGTGACAGTAGCCCCATTGCCCAGGTGGAAACCAGCCACAGGATTCAAGGGCTTACCCTTAAGATTCCTCTCCTTGGAAATGTAATGGTAGGCCATTTTCACCATGGGGCCTTTTAGATGCCTTTTAAGATCGGAGTCATTTACCCATTCTGTCCCAGAGAACACCTGCTGAAGGGCCTTGCAAAACCCTTCAACACTATCATCTGAAGATTCAGCAAATTGGAGAATTTTTCCGCGAGCTTTTCTGGAGAAGAATCCAGGTATATCCTCTTTTTTCAATAAAAACGGCTCATCATTTCCCTCCAGAATCGGTCGTAGATATTGTTCCCAGAATCCTGGTATTGGACTCAAGGTCGCAAAGGTCTTGATCCTTTCATTTTCAGATCGGAGGAAATCCACAACTCTCACTATGAGCATCTTGCCCATTCCAAGGCCTGCCAATCCGTTCTGCGTGTTATTGATGGAGTAAAATATTGCTGTATCCAGGTCCTTATCCCTTATCTCTCTTTCAGCTGCCCCTACAATATCAGAGATATTTCTCACCAGTCCCTGAGTAAGGGCCACTTCGATGAAAACGATGGGCTCAAGCGGCAAGAGACGATGATAAAGGGCAAAACAACGCCGGTCCTTTCCCAGCCGTTTTCCCATTTCCTCAAGACTGGTCATGGGGTGGACCATATCCCTGTCTTTTATTATCTCAATCTGGCTGTAAGGGGAGTCAAGCGTGATTTCCTCAAGATACAGGAAACCCTCCTGAAACAACATCTCCAGCAAAAAGGCCAAATCTGCATCCAGGGCGGCAAAATCCAGGTCTGCAGTCCTTTTGGAGTTTATGAGATCCTCCCGGAAATCCAGCAAGAACCGGATGCCTCCCGGATTTTTCGCAATCCGCTGGAAAATTGCCAGCCTAGGAGACCTCACTCTTGACCTTAACCTTTGCAAGCGAACCGGCCACAGCGTGCTGTCTTCAGTGGTTTCCGCAATTTCATTTAAGATAGGGGTAAGCTCGTCTTTTCGTATTTCCAACTTGTTGTTTAGGAGAAAAAATAAGGCCTCTTTTTCTTTGCGATCAAGGCCCTTGTATTTCTTCTGAAGCTTATTGATCACCTCTTCAATGCCTTTATCATCACGGAGGCCTTGAAAGACCTCAAAAACCTTCCTGACTTCCTTTGGGGGTTTCAACTCGTCGCCTTTCTCACTCATAATATCCCTCCGAGCCCTTTCTGATCCACTATCCAAATGACAAAAGCCTCATCTCTTTTCCCTCAAGCTCCTTGATCCTGTCCCTCAGCCGCGCGGCCTCTTCAAAATCCAGCCTGGCAGCAGCTTCCTTCATCCTGGCGGTAAGTTTCTTGATATAGTTATCCAGTTCCTCGGAAGAGCCATATTCAAGCTCTTCCTCCCTTATCTCAGGAATAGTCACATAATCTGCCTCATAAACAGACTCAAGCACGTTTTCTATATTCTTCTGTATTGTAACCGGCGTAATGCCGTGTGTACTGTTATACTCCAGTTGTATCTTGCGTCTTCGGTTACTTTCCTCAATGGCGCGCCGGATGGCTTCGGTCATGTGGTCTGCGTATATCAAGACAGTACCATTGACATTTCTCGCAGCTCTCCCGCATGTCTGGATGAGGGAGCGCTCGGACCTTAGAAAGCCTTCCTTGTCTGCATCCAGGATTGCGACAAGGGATACCTCGGGTAAATCCAGGCCCTCCCGCAGCAAGTTTATCCCCACCAATACGTCAAATACCCCTAGCCTCAGGTCCCGTATTATTGCCATCCTTTCTATGGTCTTGATGTCTGAGTGCATGTAACGGACCCGGATCCCCAATTCTGAATAGTATTCCGTCAAATCCTCAGCCATATTCTTGGTAAGGGTAGTCACCAGAACCCTCTCATTTCTCTGAATCCTATCTCGAATCCATCCCAACAGATCATCCACCTGATTTTTTGCTGGCCGCACAATTATCTCTGGGTCCACAAGACCAGTGGGTCTGATAATCTGTTCAGTTACCCTCTGCGCCCTACTTAGCTCGTAAGGCCCAGGGGTAGCAGAAACATAAATAACTTGATTCACCCTTTCCTCGAATTCCTCGAACGTCAGAGGCCTATTGTCAAGGGCCGAGGGGAGCCTGAACCCGAATTCCACCAATGTTTGCTTGCGCGAGCGGTCCCCTCGAAACATCCCATTTAACTGGGGGATGGTTATATGGCTTTCATCTATAATGGTAAGAAAGTCTTTTGGAAAATAATCCAGAAGGGTTGGCGGAGGCTCTCCCGGAGCCCTTCCTGTGAGGTGGCGAGAATAGTTTTCGATGCCATGGCAGTAGCCCATTTCCATCATCATCTCAATGTCAAACCGAGTGCGTTCTTCTATCCTTTGCGCCTCAAGCAGTCTTTCCCGCTCCCTGAAATAGGAGATGCGTTCCTCCAATTCCTCCTTTATCGCCTCGATGGCCCGCTCTCTTACCTCGGCCGTGGTCACATAATGGCTAGCAGGATAGATGGTCACACGATTCAGGCGTTGAAGTCGTCTGCCGGTAAGGGGATCTATTAATTGGATATCTTCCACCTCGTCACCGAAAAATACGATCCGAACCGCCCTGTCCTCCTCATGGGCGGGATACACATCAAGGACGTCCCCCCTTACCCTGAACCTCCCCCTGAAAAAATCATAATCGCCCCTCTCATAATGAATCTCCACCAGCTTCCTGATGGCATCCTCTACCGATAGCTCTTTTCCATTCTCGACATAGAGAAGCATGCCATGGTAGGCCTCTGGTGAGCCCAGGCCGTAAATGCAGGAGACACTGGCCACAATGATCACATCATCACGATC
>DQZA01000292.1 GCA_011042035.1 Desulfobacteraceae bacterium | reverse complement strand
GCAAGACTATGAATTTGACACGGAGCTGCCCCAAGACGCGGACAGCTCCGTTGTAAAGAAGAAGACAGAAGAGATAGAGAGAAAGATCAAGGAGTTTTACCTTAAGGCGGCAGAGCTCTCAGAGGGGTTATTGGCGGATATCCCCAGAGTGTTAAGGAAAATAGCCAAGAAAAGAGAAGGGCGAAACCTTTTGGCGTAATATTGTTTCACATATCCGCACATATGAAAGGCTACCTTGCATTGGCTGACATGACATCTTTCAGTCGTTGAGGGAGTTTTTTATTCCTTGTATCTGCAAGAATTTGGTTTTTGGACAAGCATGATCTATTATCTTGAAAAATCCGAACTCATGGATGCCGGCAAATTGGTTCGGATGGCCTCCCTGTCGGCAATCTCTAGGGCCTTGTCCAGGATGTCCATGGCCTGGTCAACTTCTTCCTCCTTGATTATGAGGGGTGGTGCTATCACCAAGTTGTCATACCAGGCCGCCATGTAGAGCCCGTTTTTCATCGCCGCAGAGGCAACCCGGACGGTCATCAAAGGACCCGAGCCAAATTTGTCTTCCTTGACATTAAAGGGCTCCTTTGTCTCCCGGTTCTTTACAAGCTCCAGTGCCCAAAAATGCCCAATGCCCCGAACATCACCTATGGAGATGTGCCGCTCTGCAAGGTCGTGTAGCTTGGCTTTGATATGGGCACTCACCTTCTGGGGGAGACCCGATGCCATTAGCTTCTTGTATTCTTCCACTGCCGCGGGGATGGTGCACAGGGCCATGGCATGGTAGGCGTATGTGTGGCCATGGCAAAAAACCTCTTCATCGAAGAAGCTTGCCACCTTCTCCGTTGCAGCCGTTATACCCGCTGGTGTGTATGCGCCAGTGGCCCCCTTGGCCGTGGTGAGCAAATCAGGGACCACTCCCCAGTGTTCCATGGCAAAGGCCTTGCCAGTTCTGAACCAACCGGTCATCACTTCGTCTGCGATTAGAAGCACATCATTTTCATCGCATATTTTTCTTACCAAGGGAAAGTATTCGGGGGGAGGGACGATTCTTCCGTTGGTCCCCACCACCGGTTCCACGATAATAGCTGCCACGTTACCCTCTTCCTTGATCATGTATTCCAGGTATCGGGCACACTGGATATTGCATTCCCCATAGCTCAGTCCAAATGGGCAACGGTAACAATAGCAATCCGGTGCAAAGCGGACTCCCTGTACAGTGCAACGGGCCTGCTCGGCATACCAGCGTCTTGGGTCACCCGTAAAGGTGATACCAGCTATGGTGGCACCATGATAAGAGTGATAACGTGAGATGATCTTATAGGCAGGGAGCTTGGATTGCCTGGCGATCTTGAGCGCGGCTTCATTGGCCTCAGTACCGCTGGTAGAGAAAAAGAATTTGGTTAGGTGCTCAGGCATTACGGATTTGAGCGCCTCCACTGCTGCCATGGCCGCCTCAGTAACAAAACCCGGGGCCACATAAGGAAGCTTTTCTATCTGCTTCACTACCGCTTCAATTATGGCCTTATTCTTGTGACCTAGATTAGAACACATTAGCTGGGAGGAAAAATCAATATATGGTTTGCCTTTGTCATCATAAAAGAAGACACCTTCGGCATCCTTCACTACCATGGGCGTGTGCCATGCCTTCTGTCTGTTCCATGTACCAAATGTATGCTGAGTAAACTCAATAACCTTTTTTTCTAAATCGCTCATGGGATTCTCCTTTTGAAATCAGGACCATTTTTCTGGAAGCAACAGCCAGGATATCATCAACATTGAAAGGCCTCCTCATGATCGTCATATTTTCAATATTTCCTGTCGAGGAAGAGAGCCCAGCAGCGCTTTCATCGTCAGGAGCTAGGCAGATAAAGGGTAGCGCAGGGGAGACAGTAGCAACTTTTTGGAGAAGAACAGTAAAGTCTGGCGCTGAATTTTCCAAATCCATAATAACCATATCCACTTTCCCCTTGCTAATAAGCCTTAGTGCATGCTTCAGGTTAGAAGGTATAGCAACCTCTGCTCCTTTTGCCTTTAGCACCTCGGTCAATAGGCCTATTATGGCATCACTTTCTCCCATTAGCATTAACCGGCGATTTTTCAATACCTTTCCTGGTGGGGGAATCTTTATTGTTGGAGGCCTCTTGGAGACAGGCAAGATGAGCGTAAAAGACGTACCGCGACCAGGGCGGCTGATTACTTCAATGTCTCCCCCGTACTTGTGCAGGGCAGCGGCGGCAAGCGTAAGGCCTAACCCTAGATGACCGGGCTTGGAGGTGTAAAAAGGGTCAAAGATCTTTTCTTGTTCCTCGGTGGCAATGCCATTGCCGTTGTCCTGGATATAAACATATGCTGATTCAGATGTTTCTTCTAAGGAAATGAGAACCTTCCCTCCGGGATACGAGGCTTCCATGCCGTTAGCAATGATGTGGGCAATAGCCTCCCTGATATGCAGTGGGTCACCTTTAACTACCGGCGTTGCCCTAATGAAACACTCAACAGTTACTGAACTGTTTGGCTTCCCTCTTGATGCAACAAGTCTTGTGGCAATACTCCGGGCTTCTTCAATGAGATTTGCCAGGTTAGCTGTTCCACATTCCTGAGCCTTTTCATGCTGTAAAATCGTAAGGATATCTATGAGTCTTTTCTGAGCCTCTTGTACCTGTAACAATGCCTGAATGGAATTTCCAAGATACGATTTTTCGGCTTTTACTTGTTCTGCACAGTGTTCTAAAAGGCTGGTGCAAAGTTGTAATTGTTGGGCTATCCCCTGGGAGAAGCGGGAGATGAGTTGCTGTTTTTGCTCCCTCAAGCGCTTGGCTTCAGAAGCCTTACGGTTTCTCAATGGGGTGAGGCTAACGAGAAATGCCCTTCGTCCATTGTATCTTATTTTTACAATCCTCGCCTCGCACGGGACCGCTTGGCCCCAATTATCCACCAAATTGAGATCGTAGGTATAAGGGGCAGTTTCACCCCGGAGTCTTTTTCTGTATATCTTTGTGACAAATTCCAGGGAATCCTGGTGGATGAACTCATCAAAAGGCTTCCCTCGTACTGAACCTCGTTCATAGCCTAGCTCAGACAGAATCCTATTATTTGTCAAGAGTATCTTTCCGTCTTGTAGTAATACCAAATACCCCGGAAATTCATTAAGCAATATTTCAAGCTGCCTCGTTTTTTTTGCTAGAAGGCGAGCCTGTTCCCTGGTCTCCCCCAATTTTTCTCTGTACGATGCGACTTGCTTTTGAAGACGCGAGATTCTTGTTAGCAGCTTTTCCTGGTCAAATTTTTTCATTGCTGGGTAATTCGAAGGAATCAGTGAGTAATGACGGCAATCAGGCAAAGATTGGCCTTGAAGCCCTTTTCTATATACCGTATCATACCTTAACTTTGGATAACAATAAAGAACTCCATCCTGGTTGCCTTGATTATGGATTCAAACAAAGCTTTTGTTCATCTGCATGTTCACACCGAGTATAGCCTTCTTGACGGGGCCATACGTATCCCAAAGATGCTGGAAAAGGCATGGTCTCTTGGGATGGACTCTGTGGCCATCACGGATCATGGCAACATGTTTGGAGCAGTTCAATTTTTCGATCAGGCCCGCAAGAGCGGCATAAAGCCCATACTAGGTTGTGAGGTTTATTTGGCACCGGGTGATAGGCGAGATCGATCTACCGCGTCAAACGGCGGGCCTAGCTCATATCATTTGATACTCCTTGTAATGGATGATACGGGTTACAAGAATCTGTCCAGGTTAGTGACCCTTGGGCACCTTGAGGGTTTCTATTACCATCCCAGGATAGACATGGAGCTATTGAGAGAGCTCAACTCGGGGCTCATCGCACTGTCTGCGTGCCTTAAAGGTCCGGTGGCATTTCCCATCAGAGAAGGAAAAATGGATGTGGCTCGTGCCAGAGCTATAGAGCTTGCTTCTATTTTTGATAAGGACAGGTTTTTTGTTGAGGTCCAGGCAAATGGGATGCGAGACCAGGAAAAGGTAAATGAGGCGCTCAAGGAATTGGCGCAAGAACTCTCCCTCCCGATGGTGGCTACAAATGATTGCCATTACCTGGAAAGAAAGGACTCAGAGGCGCATGACGCCCTGCTTTGCATTCAGACTGGCAAGACAGTTGATGATGCCAACAGGCTGAGGTTTCCCACTGACGAATTTTACTTCAAGTCCCGCGAGGAGATGGAGAAGGGGCTTCCTGGATTTGAAGAGGCGCTCGATAATACCCAGCTTGTTGCAAACCGGTGCAACTTTGACATGGAATTCGGCAATTACAAGTATCCTGTTTTTGATGTGCCGGGAGGTAAAAGCCTGGATGAAATGCTGAGAGAGCAGGCTGAAAAAGGTTTGCTAGCCAGGCTCAAGGAAAGGGAGGAGTTGGAAGGTCCCACTCCGGAAGACATAAGCCAGCAATACAGGGAGAGATTGGAATATGAGCTAGGAATCATCTGTAAGATGGGATTTTCCGGCTACTTCCTGATCGTCTCTGACTTTATCGAATATGCCCGACGTTCCAATATACCCGTGGGCCCTGGGAGGGGGTCAGCGGCGGGATCTCTTGTGGCCTACTGTCTGCGGATAACGAATATTGATCCCATTAAATATGGTCTGCTGTTTGAGCGCTTCCTAAACCCGCAGCGAATAAGCATGCCGGATATTGACATCGATTTCTGCATGAATGGCCGTGATGATGTTATACGGTATGTAGCAGAAAAGTATGGCAAGGAAAATGTCTCTCAGATAATCACATTCGGGACCATGAAGGCAAGGGCAGTAATAAGGGACGTAGGCCGTACCCTAAATATTCCCCTGGCCGAGGTGGATAGAATAGCGAAGATGGTCCCTGAAGGTCCTAAGGTAAGCCTGGAAAAGGCCATAGCTTCAGAACCTGATCTTCAGGCACTGGAAAAGGAAAAACCCTATGTGGCAAAGCTTTTGAGTATTTCAAAGGCCCTGGAGGGCCTCGCCAGGCACGCCTCTACCCATGCCTCGGGGGTGGTGATCTCGGACAGACCCTTGGTGGAATATCTTCCCCTATACAAAGGGCCTCGCAATGAAATTATGACCCAGTTCACGATGGACCGAATCGAACAGCTCGGTCTAATAAAGTTTGATTTTTTGGGCCTTCGAACCCTTACGGTGATCAAACATACCATTGACCTTATAGAGAGGACACTCGGACACAAGCTGGATATAGAAAGAATACCCCTTACCGATGAAGCCACCTATCAACTATGCTGCGAAGGTAAAACAACAGGGGTATTCCAGCTAGAAAGCGATGGTATGAAGGATTTGATGAGGCGGTTGAAACCAGGAGTCTTCGAGGACATGGTGGCACTTGTTGCCCTTTACAGACCAGGGCCTTTGGGCAGCAATATGATTGATGAGTTTATCCAGGGGAAACACGGAAAAGTTAAGATAAATTTTACTCTGCCTCAGCTTGAGCCAATCCTTAAAGAAACCTATGGGGTGATTCTGTATCAGGAACAAGTGATGAGGATCGCGCAGGTTTTGGCTAATTATTCTCTGGCTGAGGCTGATGAGCTCCGTAAGGCTATTGGTAAGAAAAAGCCCGAGGTCATGGCTAAACATAGGGAGCGTTTCATAGAAGGCTCTGTGAACAACGGGGTGAGCAGGGAGACGGCGGAGAGGCTTTTTGAATTGATTGAGAAGTTTGGTGGTTACGGGTTCAACAAGTCGCATTCTGTGGCTTATGCCATGATTGCCTACCAAACCGCATATCTCAAGGCCCACTATCCAGTCCAATTTATGACAGCCCTGCTTACCCAAGATATGGGAAATCAGGACAAAACCATCAAGAACATTGCGGAGTGCAGGGAGATGGGCATAGAAATTCTCCCTCCTGATATAAACGAAAGTGAGGCGGATTTCTCTGTGGTTGAAGGGAAAATCAGGTTCGGTCTGGGCGCAATAAAAAACGTGGGGCTAAAGGCGGTAGAATCCATTATCGAGCAGCGAAAGGCCAACGGACCTTTCAGGTCCATTCATGATTTTTGCAGGCGTGTGGAAGGGGCAAAGGTCAATAAGAGAGTTTTAGAAGGCCTTATACAGTGTGGGGCATTTGATTTTACCGGCATACCCAGGGCACGGCTCTTAGCAGGTATTGATGATATATCCAGATTTTGTGGCACATCCCATGATCCAAATCAATTGAGTATGTTTGGGTTTACGGCTGGGGAATCGGAGGGGGCCATCCCCCTGTTTGAGTTGCCAGATGTGGAAGAATGGGGGTTCAAAGAAAAGCTGCGGAGAGAAAAGGAGTCGCTTGGGTTTTATATTACTGGCCATCCTTTGGATAGATTTAGGGATGACTTGGCTCGCCTTGTTACCTGCAGTATTCAAGATTTGTCCCACCAACAGGACCGATCCACAGTGCAAGTTGTAGGGGTTGTGGAAAGCATGAAGGTTAAGAGGACAAAAAAGGGCGACAAGATGGCTGTTATCAGCCTGGAGGATCTGAGCGGCTCCATAGAAGTTATCATATTTCCTGATCTTTTCTCTTCCACCTCATCCTTACTTAAGAGCGACGACCCACTGTTGGTAACAGGTGGCCTGGAGAAGACAGAGACTTCAATGAAAATAATTGCAAAGGAGTTGACCACGCTAGATGCAGCAAGGGAAAAATTTCTCCGGGCATTGGAGCTGCCTTTGGGTGAAGAAGCGATTAATGATGAACTACTGGATGACATAAAGGCCTTGGCCTTTACTTATCCCGGAGAGTGCCAACTCCGATTTCGGGTCTGCAGTAGCAACGGGCAGAGTTATCTGATTGCTGCCCACAATCGCTACAGAGTTATACCCGCTCCAGAACTGATATCTAAACTCGAAAGCCTGATTGGAACTTCGGTGAGAAAGCTGACAAGCTGATTCTGTGCCACTGTGGGAACTGGCCTAGTTTTGCCCCATTAGAAAAGGCCCGTGCGGAAGCACGGGGTTTAATGCACTGTGTGAAATGCTAACGGGGTTTACTAGGGTCTATTTTTCCTAAATTCCTCATAGTCTTCGGGGGTATCAAGGTCTATTTCCCGGTAGGCAGCTCCGGCATCCACCATGAGTGCGGATTGTTCGTGGGCCGCAAATATTTGCCTTCCCCCCTTATCAGAGTCAAGGCCGAGTAGCTCTTGAAAATACCTTTTACTAAACACCACTGGATGAGATCTGCGGCCCTGGATTTTTACTGCCCCAAGATCTTTGCCCGAATCCAAATAGTTAGTCAAAAGTATATTTATGAGATTTGAGTCAATGTGTGCCATGTCTGCGAGGATGATCATTACATGATCAATTGTGTCCTTAACTGCTGTGAGCCCTGCCCTTATGGAGGTCCCCATGCCGCGTTTGTAATGCTCATTTTCCACAATTATAACCTTGCTCGTAAGCCCATGGCCTTCAAGGGCCTCTTTGACCCTTTGCGCCTGGTGGCCAAGCACCACCACAGTCTTGTCCAGCAGGGAAGCTAGGGACATTTCAACAACACGGCAGATTAAGGGCCTGCCCTTAATGGCCAACAATTGCTTGGGCCTACCCATCCGAGTGCTTTCGCCTGCGGCGAGGATGAGACCAGCTACCTTTGGGCCTTGGCTATTGCCTGTGGACATTTTCTAATGGGCCTTCACCTGGGAAAGGAAAGACTACATCCTGTTTGTTACATGGATTGCCATGCTCTTGCCTTGAAAGAAGGCCTTTGTGAATTCTGCCACCTGTTCAGGGTCATAAAGCTTGCAACTAAAAATATCTATATAGGCCGCATTGGTGAGGTTGGCAAAATGACCGCTAATAAGAGAAGTCTCAATCAGTTGTATCATGGAATAGCCGGCTACTCTTTCGTCTTCGCCAAAGTGAACCACTTGGCACGGTCCGAAACGCCTCATTCCAATGAGTTCGCAAAGCTCTACAACGTATCTTCGAATTTCATCAGCATCCCTAATAACTTGAGGGTTGCAATCGTATATATCCAAACTCGTCAAAAGGCCCCATGGGGCTGTCTCTGCTTTGGGTGCCACTTGTCTGTTCATGGTACCCTCCCTGAATTTAGTTGGCCCTTTATGGGCACGCCTCAGTCTTTGAATAGAAAAAGGACATCAGAGATTCGTTCTTTGCTTGAGAATTTACCCAAAGTGTTTAATTTTAGCTATATGTTCGCTCAGTGTCAATCACGAAAACATTTCTATTGCATCAAATTACCTAGCATGGAGCAGTGAGGCAGTGTTGAGACAGCCAAATTGGCAATTACTCGAAAATTGCAGGCTTTGCCCTAGATCGTGTGGCATTAATCGTGCCGGCCAATCTGGCCAGAAGGCCACAAGGGGATACTGTCGCCAGGGCTCCACAATGAAGGTGGCGTATGTGGGGCCTCATATGGGGGAGGAGCCCCCTATTACTGGGAGAAGGGGGGCGGGCACGGTATTTCTCACGGGGTGCACGCTTCGATGTTCTTATTGCCAGAACTACCAGATCTCCCACCAAGGCTTGGGACAGCAGTTCACACCTGATAGGCTTATTGTCAAAATTGCTGCCATGATAGATAGTTACGGGGTTCACAACGTCAGCTTCGTAACACCAGATCATTTCTTTCCCCATGTTTTTGAAACAGTTGAGGGGTTGCGGGCACGGGGCTATGGGCTACCGGTTGTAATGAACGTATCTGGTTACCAATCAGTAGAAATGCTTAAAAGGGCGGAAAATTATACCGACATATACCTCCCCGATTTCAAGTATGCAGATTCAGGGCTTGCCAATAGGCTTTCTTCTTGCCCTGATTATCCTGAAGTTGCACTATCGGCGTTAGATGAGATGCTCAAG
>DQZA01000250.1 GCA_011042035.1 Desulfobacteraceae bacterium | reverse complement strand
TCTCGCAACGGGCGCGATAGTGCCGGCAAACGATATGGAGTGAAAAGATTTGCTGGCCAAAAAGTGACGGCCGGCAGCATCCTTGTAAGACAGAAGGGTACCCATATTCATCCAGGGGAGAATGTGGGGCTTGGAAAAGATTATACCCTTTTTGCCAAGATTGACGGTGTGGTGGCCTTTGAACGCCTCGGAAAATACCGCAAGAAAGTAAGTGTTTACGCCGACTAGGAAAAGCATCCCTCCTTACCCCACTACTTTGGAACATCATGTCATTTGTTGATGAAGTGGTATTCACTGTTCGCTCTGGTGATGGCGGGAAGGGGTGTGTAAGCTTCCGGCGTGAAAAGTATATTCCTAAAGGAGGACCGGATGGAGGAGACGGTGGAGATGGCGGGGATGTTATTTTCCGAGCCACAACAAGGCTTTTCACTCTTCAGGACTACATTTACAAGCCCAATTTGAAGGCCGGCAATGGGTCGCCCGGACGAGGCAAAAACCAGACAGGCAAAAGGGGTAAAGACCTTTTGCTTGAAGTACCAGTGGGTACCCTTATTATTGATGAAGAAACAGGGGACGTTCTTGCTGACCTGATTCGTGAAGGGCATCAAGTAATCGTACTTCAGGGCGGAAGGGGGGGGAAGGGTAATAGGCACTTTGCCACGGCCACCCACCAAGCGCCCAGATTTGCCCAACCCGGCCAACCTGGACAAGAAAAAAGGCTACGCCTTTCTCTCAAATTCCTTGCCCATGTGGGTCTGGTGGGTTTGCCTAATGCAGGAAAATCCACCCTGTTGTCAAGACTAACCCAAGCCAGACCTCGGATAGCCCAATACCCATTTACCACATTGGTGCCCAATCTTGGGGTAATGGAACTTGACAGCGGCCATAGCCTGATAATAGCAGATATTCCGGGGCTGATAGAAGGCGCAAGCCAAGGCAAAGGACTGGGAATACGTTTTTTAAAACACATTGAGCGCACGCAGTTGTTGCTCCACGTCCTGGATGCAACTTATAGGCCTTCTGGGGATATGTTGGAAGATCTTCACATGATTCGGGATGAGATGGCCGAATATAGCGCTGCCCTCATTGAGAAACCTTACATGGTTCTTATAAACAAGATAGATCTGGTCAATGATATTTCGCGGGATTTGGATGAGCTACAGCGGGTTCTAAAAGAAGAAAATCTCTTCAGTCTACGTATTTCAGCCCTCACAGGGGAAGGCATCGATGTCCTTAAAGCAGAATTGAGTAATTACTTTAAGGAAAATATGAAAAATTCCGCGCTCACGTAAAGCACATGGTAAAAGACACAATGCAAACCTTAACCCAACAGCCTTTCGAAGATTACAGGGCAAGCCTTTTGACTCGAGTCAAGAGGCTTGTGGTGAAGGTGGGAAGCGGAGTCCTTACCGGCCCCCAGGGTCTGAACCTTTCTGTGATTAACGACCTGAGCACATGCATATTCGAGATCAAGCAAAAAGGGATTCAGGTGATTCTGGTTTCTTCCGGGGCCATTGCCTCTGGTCTCAAAAAATTGAGATTTACCTGCAAACCGAAGACTGTATCCGAGAAACAGGCCCTGGCAGCCGTGGGACAGGCAAGCCTTATTATGGCTTATGAAAGGGCCTTCGGGCGCTTTGGGCAAAAAGTAGCCCAAGTTCTCCTAACAAGGGATGACCTCACTAACAGGCGAAGGTATCTCAATGCCCGAAACACGCTCATCACGCTGCTTTCACTCGACATAGTTCCCATCATAAACGAAAACGATACTGTGGTGGTAGATGAGATAAAGTTTGGAGACAATGACAATCTCAGCGCCCTTGTAACAAACATGATGGATGCAGATCTTTTGGTGAACCTAACCGACATTGATGGCCTTTTCGACAAGGATCCCAGGACAAATCCAGATGCCGAGCTTGTGGGGGTTGTGGGAAAGGTGGACCAAAGAATTCGGAATTTTGCGAGTGTTATTCCGGGGTTTCTTGGAACCGGTGGTATGAGCAGCAAAATAAAGGCGGCCCAAAAACTTAGCCTTGCTGGTATTCCTACCATAATAGCCAACGGCTTGAGGAAGGGCATACTCAAGGAGATATTTGACGGAAAGGAAGTGGGAACCCTTTTCTTGCCGCGGGCCAACGGGCTTTGCAAGCGCAAACACTGGATTGCCTTTACTAAATCTCCCAAAGGCGAGATAATCGTAGACCAAGGCGCAGAAAGGGCTATAGTCTCAAATGGAAAGAGCCTCTTGCCATCCGGAATCATTGAGGTGCGGGGAAAGTTTGGCGTAGGAGACTCCGTGGTTATCACCAGTGAGTACGGAAAAAATATTGCAATAGGCTTGGTAAATTATCAGGCTTCTGATATCCAAAGGATAAAGGGAATGAGGACAAATCAGATAAAAGCCACACTCGGGTTCAAGTATCATGATGAGGTCATCCACAGGGATAACCTGGTGCTCACCAGCGAAGCCGAGGAGGGAATAGAAGAATGTCACTTCAGCAATTGATGGAAGATATGGGCCGGCAAGCTCGACAGGCAGCCAAGGCCCTCAGGACGGCCGGAAGGGAGCAAAAGGACAGGGCCCTTATGCTAATGGCCGATCTTCTGGAGGAAAACCGACAACACCTTGTTCGAGAAAACCGCAACGATGTTGAAGGAGCAAAAGAGGCCGGGCTGTCGGCAGCCATGATTGACCGACTGACCCTCAGTGAGGCCGTAATTGATTCTATGATTAAAGGACTCCACGAGGTTGCCACACTACCGGACCCCGTTGGTGAGGTAACACGCATGTGGAAAAGGCCCAACGGATTGCTAGTGGGAAGGATGCGAATCCCTTTGGGAGTGATAGGGTTTATTTATGAGTCAAGGCCCAACGTGACGGTGGATGCAGCGAGCCTTTGCCTTAAGTCAGGCAATGCCGTCATCCTAAAGGGAGGCTCGGAGGCCATAAATTCTAATCTGGCCCTGGTATCCATTTTGGAGCAGGCCCTCAAAAACTCCGGCCTTCCGCCAAAGGCCATTCAGGTTGTCCCAAGCACTGATCGTGAGGCAGTGAGAATATTGCTTGAAATGGAAGACAGTGTTGACATCATTATCCCAAGAGGCGGCGAAGGACTTATCCGATTTGTGGCTGCCAACTCCCGTATTCCTGTTCTTAAGCATTACAAAGGAGTCTGCCACGTCTATGTGGATGAGTCGGCAGATTTGGAAATGGCCCTGGAAATCTGCTATAACGCCAAGGTACAGCGTCCAGGTGTTTGTAATGCCATGGAAACCTTATTAGTTCATGAATCTGTGGCACAGGAGTTTCTCCCGGCAATGTTCGCTAGATTCACCGACGCTGATGTTGAAATCCGTGGATGTGAAAAGACAAGGAAAATCCTGCCACAGGTCAGGGAAGCCTCAGAAGAGGATTGGTACGAGGAGTACCTTGACTTGATCCTGGCAGTGAAGGTAGTAAGAGATATGAACGAGGCCTTGAACCACATTGATAAATACGGATCCAACCATACAGAGGCAATAGTAACCACCGACTACCAAAGGGCACAGCGCTTCCTAACGGAAGTGGACTCCTCAGTGGTTCTAGTGAACGCCTCCACCAGATTTAACGACGGTGGGCAATTAGGTCTAGGAGCTGAGATCGGAATAAATACCTCAAAGCTTCATGCCTTCGGCCCAATGGGGCTCGAGGAGCTAACTACCACCAAATTTGTCGCCTTTGGAAGTGGTCAGGTCAGAAGCTAAAAAGGGGTTATCGTGAAATACGGTATCTTTGGTGGAACCTTTGATCCCATACATATGGGCCACCTGCGTAGTGCCGAGGAAATGGTTCAAGAATTGGCACTCACCAAAGTGTTCTTGGTCCCAGCCGCTACCCCTCCCCACAAAGACCGCATCTCTGTATCAGAATTTCGTCATAGGTACAATATGGCCAAAATGGCCGTGGGCCGTTCGACCACCTTAGAAGTTCTTGACCTAGAGGCAAAGAGGCAAGGGCCCTCTTACTCCGTAGATACCTTGAGGGAACTGAATTCTTCCCTAGGCCCCGAAAATGATTTGCACTTTATCTTAGGACTAGAAGCCTTTTTTGAGATCCACACGTGGAAAGAATATCACCGCCTTTTTGAGTTATGCCATCTGGTTTTGGTAGATAGAAAAGGATATTACTTTGACCAAGTATCCCCATATCTTGAAAAACTTAGAATAAAAATTAGGCCCACAGAAGACCCGGCCAGATTCGTTTTTACATCTGGGAAAAATCTAATCCATAAAAAGGTTACGCAAATGGACATTTCCTCAACCCAGATAAGGGCCCTGATCAAAAAGAAAAAGTCCATAAGGTTTCTTGTACCTGACCAGGTTATGGGCTACATTTTACAAAATGGGCTTTATGAATAAAATGAAAACCATTGACAAAGCGAAACTTTGCATGAAGATCATATCAGAAAGAAAGGCCATAGATCCTGTGCTCTTTGAGGTGGGAAAGCTCACCTCCATAGCTGATTATTTCCTAATTGCCAGCGGAAGTTCCAGCAGACAGGTGCAGGCCATGGCTAGTCATCTCTTGAGAAAAATGAAAGAAGAAGGATTTCGCGCCTATGGCCTCGAAGGTGAGGAAGAAGGCCACTGGATACTGGTTGATTATGGAGATATCGTTATCCACCTCTTTTATCAGCCATTCCGTGAATTTTACGACCTCGAAGGACTGTGGATAGATGCCCCGAGAATTTCTCTGGCTGACTCTGAAAACAGGGGAAAATAGACCATTGAAATGGATATCTGTAATGCGTACTCGTGGCCTTACCTGCCTATTCACCGCGTGCTTTATATTCTTAATTTTCACTCAACAGACTTCACTTGTTTTTGCCCTCTCCGTTGAGAAAGAAGCAGAGCTGGGGAAAAAATTTCTGGCAAACATAAAGGCCCACTTCCAGTTCTTAACAGATGACTACGCCCAAAAATATCTGAATCGATTGGGCACCATTCTATCCCAGCAGGTGCAGACAAAACCCTTTCCCTTCCACTTCTATATTATCAAACAAAATGACCTAAACGCCTTTGCTGGACCAGGAGGTCATATATTTATCTATACCGGGCTGATAACTTCCATGGACAATGTCGATGAACTTGCCGGTGTCATTGCCCACGAAATGGGACACGTGGTTGCCAGACATATATCCCAGCGTTTCGAACAGCAGAAAAAAATCAGCCTAGCAACAATGGCCGCGATTCTTGCTGGCATTTTTATAGGGGGTAAGCCCGGTGCTGCTCTTACAACAGGATCAGTGGCTGCAGGGATTCAGACACAACTCCATTATAGCCGTGAAGACGAGCACCAGGCAGACCAATTGGGCTTTAAATTTGCAAGTCTCGCAGGCTTTGACACGGCAGGCTTGATTAATGCCCTCAGGGTGATACAAGAAAGCTCTTGGATTCAGTCAAACAATATCCCGCCGTATCTGCGAACCCACCCTACGGGGCCAGAGCGCATTGCGAACCTCGAGAGTATGTTAAAACAGTTCCCCTCTTCCACTAACGATGAAGTCAAGGGCTTAAGACAGAACTTCCCCATTTTCAAAACCATCGTACTTGCCAAATCGAGTGAACCTGATGCAGTGGAGCAGGTATTCAAGAAACAACTCAATTCCGGAGACAATGTGGCCCTCGCGCATCTTGGGCTCGGGATCGTGTATAAGATAAAGTCTGAATATGGAGAGGCTGTCAGGCACCTAGAAGCTGCATTTAAGGCCGTCCCCACTTTGCCTGTTATTTGGATCGAATTGGGAGAGGCTTACCAGCTGACCGGCCAAGACCGCAAGGCCATACCTCTTCTTGAAAAGGTCTTGAACCAGAAGCCTGATGATACAAGAGCAACCCTGTTATTAGCCAATTCCTATGAAAATATTGGTGAATATGAAAGGGCTATCCAGCTTCTAAAAAGGCTCACATATCTGGAAGGCAGCACACCTGAAATATATTATCATTTAGGCATGTCCTATGGCCGGCTAAACCAGTTGGCCAGGGCCCATTATTACCTTGGCCTTTATTTCAAGAAACTAGGAAAACGTGAAAAGGCCAGATTCCATTTTGCCGAGGCCAAGCGCCTGTCTAATGGAAATTCGTCCTTGCAACAAAAAATAGAACGTGATTCAAAGGGAATCCCCTAAGACCTCAGACATATCAGTGGGAGGCCTTAGGGAATTATAGAAGTCGAAGCATCATAGATATTCTTCCCTGGGAGGCGAAAAAACTTCAATAACTACTGCATCCTCCAGAACCTCCGCACTATGTGGTACGTCACCAGGTATGCACCAGCTATCGCCCGGTTCCGCGCTAAATTCCTCCCCTTCAACAAAAAACCGCATCTTACCTTCGACGAGATACCCGGTCTGCTCGTGGGGATGCTGGTGCACAGGGATCCCTTTACCCGCCTTGATCCTGAATTTACACAGCATGGTTTTTTCGCCATAGGCGAGGGCCTTGAGCTGCACACCTTCCATGGGTGACTTATATCCGCCGTCAGATTCCTTGTAGAACATTTTACATTCTCCTCGCTCTTACGTTCGACAATCTATCCAAGACCGCCTTTATTACCTTAGCATCAGGAGGCGGAAACAAATACCTTTCAAGATCTCGCGCCTTAACCCAGCGCATTTCCTGGGACTCTCTCGCTACTGCTTGTCCCCCAATCACATAACAATTAAACGAATGAAGCCTTACCACCCTATCATCGTATTCGTGGCATATTGTCCCAAGCCGATCAGTTACCTTGACCTCCAGTCCCAGCTCCTCGCGCAGTTCTCTTTTGAGGCACTGCTCAAGGGATTCACCGCTTTCTTTCTTACCTCCCGGAAATTCCCAGTACCCTTCCATGTGGGACCCCGGTGGTCGCTTTGTTATCAAAATCTTATCACCATCCCAGATCACTCCCGCGGTTACATCAAGGTGAGGTTTATTGTGTACTTTTTTCTTCAAATCCTCGCAACCTCAGTTTTAGATAGGCATCGGCGGCTTGATCATTGTTAGGATCCAGCTCAACGACCCTCTTGTAAGCTGCCATTGCCTCGACATACTTCTTGTTCTTCTCCTTTAGCTTAGCAAGGTGCAGCCACAACTCCCCGTTTTTCGGCTCTAGTTTGAGAATCTCCTCCATTTGCATCATTGCCCTTTGCTCTTCATTGTTTTGGAGCAGGGCAAAAAGCAGGTACTTGCGCA
The DNA here is from genome assembly GCA_011042035.1 of Desulfobacteraceae bacterium. Taxonomy (GTDB): domain Bacteria; phylum Desulfobacterota; class DSM-4660; order Desulfatiglandales; family Desulfatiglandaceae; genus B111-G9. The sequence goes on along the minus strand of DQZA01000250.1, from coordinate 1,778 downwards.
ACTGCACATTCCTGGGCTCCCTCTTAACTGCTGTCTTCATGATACCTTCTAGCTTTCCATAATCCTTGTCGTTCTTCAAGACTTCGAAGATATAGGTATACAAATCTAAATCATGAGTCCCGAGCCTCAGCAGGGTCTCGGCCTCCCTGATTGCCTTTTCGGCTTGATTACGCTGTTTGTAAATATCAAAGAGAAGCGCATGGGCTGCCTTGTCCTTTGGTTTCAGGGAGACATATTTTTCCAGGTACGAAGATGCCTGCTTGAGCCTTCCCACCTCATATTCAAGTGCACCTAGGTTATATAGCACTGTTGTATTTCTCGGCCGCAATTCTAAAATGCGTTTATATATCTCCTTTAACCTAGAGCTATCGCGGGTTTTCTCTGCCACCTTCATCAAAAGCAAAAGGGCTTTTAAAGACTTAGGCCGTTTCTTGAGTACCTGTTCCAGCAAAGGTCTTGCCTTTTTATATTTCCCCTCATCTATCCAGTGCTGGGCCAACTTAATCCGTCCGTCTAGATCCGAACTCTTTAGCCTCACCGCCTTTTCAAGATAGTAATCGGCTTTCTTCTTGTTCCCGAGCTTTTCATATAGGTAGGCCAGGTTATAGTAAAGATTTGCATCCTTGGCGTGAAGCGAAGACGCCTTCTCATAGTAATCAATAGCCTGCTTTGTCTTGCCAGCCTTTGCACTCAAATAGCCCAGTTGTACGTAGAGATCGAACCTTTCCTCGGCAGAAGCTAGATTCAACAATGCCTTGTACTGGGCAATGGCCTTGGTGAGTTTCCCCTTTTTTTCCAGCAGCTCTGCCAGGGCATACCTAGAATCCTTGTCATTGGGATCCAGTTCTATAAGTCTTTGCAATGTTGAGATAATACCCTGTGTATCCCCCGCCTTCTTGTATAGGTCCAGAAGTTGATCAAGAACCTCCCTTGTGGGAGCCTTAGTTGCCAAGTGTTCCAGTAGTTGAGCAGCCTTTTTCAACTGCCCTGCTTTCAGGTATTCCTCAAGCAATCTGCTGCGTATTTCCTCGCTTCCGGGCATCTTTCTTAATGCCTCTTGAAGCACTGCGATCCGTTTTTTCCTATCGATGGTTCTTGACGCCTTTTCCAGCCAATCCCCCACAAAAGGCCGTACGAGAAATACTACCTGCCCGGCCTCCTGCTCGTAATATTTTACCTTAATATTTAAGGTGGGATTAGTAAAAGCCACTTGTTCTGACAAAAGATCAACCACCCTGTACTCATCATAAACTAGGCTTTGGGCATCAAACATCTGGCAATAAAGACGAATGCCAATATTGAATGGGACATTGGTGGATATTTTAACAACCCTGATTCTGTCCTTGGGATGGATCGTGAGTTTCTCTCCGGAAAGAAGGCTATGGGGCTGGTCGTTTACGCTTACCACCATAGAGTAAAGCATGGGCTCAACAGTGTGCATCCCCACCCAAACCCGCCACCCTAGTGCTGCCAGAGCAAGAACCAGCAAAAGGAGAATCCAGAGGCTGATTCTGCTTCCCCGCTTTTTCGGCTTCCTCCTCTTTGTGTAATTAGGAGTAGTCACTTAAATTTTAGATCACTTACGAGTTGTTTTCTTATTGCCAGCCCGCTCCCATATTAGAAGAACGGGGCTTGCGATGTATATGGAAGAATACGTTCCCACAACAATACCCACAAGCATCGCAAAAGCAAAATCGTGGATTACCCCTCCTCCAAGAACGAAGAGGGCGAGGACGACAAAAAGGGTCGTAGAAGATGTAAGCACAGTGCGGCTCAAT
>DQZA01000164.1 GCA_011042035.1 Desulfobacteraceae bacterium | reverse complement strand
CCTGTGTCCAGGTCTACGATCTTAATATCCGTGTTGGGGACTGGAAGTCCCACCGTGCCTATCTTTCTCTGTTGTCGATTGGTGGGGTTCAGCGTGAGAATGGGCGAGGTCTCTGTCATTCCGTATCCTTCATAAATGACGGCCCCGGTCCTCTCCTCGAATTGCTTTATTACCTCTATGGGCAAGGGGGCAGCTCCTGACCCGCACCCAACAATTGAAGATAAGTCAAACTTGTCCGTGAGGGGATGATTTACTATAGCCGAATATATAGTCGGTACTCCCACGAACGTGGTGATCTTGTACTTTTCGATGGATTTCAACACCTCGGTGAAAGGAGGATTGCCAGCCCTCGGGTCCGGAATACATACAAGACGTGACCCACTGTTGCAACTTGCCAGCATGCAGACCGTGAGTCCAAAGCTATGGTACCACGGAAGCACTCCGAGATAACAATGGGCCCCTCCTTTTTCCGCCCTTTTCAAGGGCCCTCCCGGGTATTCTTCCAAGCGAATCCATTCCTCCAGCACCATTACATTTGAGACCAAGTTGGCATGGCTGAGCACTGCGCCTTTTGGTACCCCTGTGGTGCCCCCGGTGTAAACGATGACTGCTGGATCATTGACTGGATCTATGTCCACCTCAGGGGGCTCGGGTCTCGAATTCTTGACCATATCATCATACATCAGGTGACCCGGCTCATGACGCTCGGCCTTGGGTATTTTGCCCAATAATGAACCGAGAAAGGCCTTGAGGCCGGGGAGGTATGATTTTACGTTGCATATCACTACCGTATTGACGTCTGTACCCTCGAAGGCCTCCACCGCGGTAGCATAGAACTGGGGGTGATCCATCACAAAGGCCATTGAGGCTCCCGCATCCTTTAACTGGTAATTAAGCTCATGGGCCTTATAAAGGGGATTGCAGGTCACGCATACGCCTCCCGCCTTGACCACGCCGAACATTATCTCCGGATACTGGGGGATATTGGGCAGGAAGATAGCAACTCGATCTCCCTTTTTCAGGCCACGATCCACAAGAAACCGCGCTATTCGATCCGCTGTATCCTTTACCTGGGCAAAGGTTTTAGAAAAGCCCGAAAAGATTGTGTAGATGCTGCCGGGATAGTCTCTTGCGCCACTATCAAGCATTGAAAATAGGGGCTTCTCATACCCCGAGATCTCGTGCGCCACGCCCTCTGGCCATCTGGGGCTCTCCCATGGTTTGCTTACCTCAGCCATAACCACCTCCTATTGTGAAGTTAACTTGATCAACACAGCGCTGAAAAGGACCACAACACCGGCCTGCGCTCAATCCGCCAGAGGCGGACGAGTGTTTAATCCGCTCGTTGCGGCGGTTAAGATGGTTTCCCATTGATACCCCACTGCTTGCGGCGGGGAAGTTCATTCTTTACCCCGGAGCTTGTCATAGTAAGTAATCCATGTCGGCCTTATGCCGTGCGCTGGGCACCTAAGGCCAGCCACTCGTCCGATGGCAATTGGGCACCGGTTAAAATGACCGGGCCTGTTACCGGAAAACAATCTTTCTCAATTACAATATTGTCAAATCCTCATCCCGCAGGTCCGAGACAAACATGTGACCAGGGGAATGGGTAATGACTAAAGGTATCTGTTTGGAGGTCGCAGCCAGTATAGATGTAACACCACAGGCCCAGAATACCGGTATTTCATCCTTTTTTACGGTTACAGGATCCCCAAAGTCGGGGTTGCTAAGATCCTTGATCCCGATTTTTGTGGGATCCCCTAGGTGCACCGGGGCGCCATGGGTTAAATGAAATCTGGTAGTGATTTGTGTGGCCCTGATTGCCTCGGAAGGCGTCATGGGCCTCATGGTCACCACCAAAGGGCAAGAAAAAGGCCCGGAGGATGCGCACGGCCTATTTGTTATGTACATGCTCACATTCTTCCCCTCTTCCACATTCCTGACAGGCACCCCGGCATTCAGTAAGGCCCGTTCAAAAGAAAAGCTGCAACCCAGCAAGAAGCTGACCGTATCATCGTGGAAGAAATCCCTTACCTCGGAGACCTCCTTTTTCATCTCACCGTATTCATATATCCGGTACTTGGGCAGATCAGCCCTGAGGTCTGCTCCACTGGCAATGTTTGGAGAAAAAACGCCCGGTTCTAGCACGTCCAAAATGGGACAGGGTTTGGGATTTCGGACACAAAAAAGGAGGAAATGGAAGGCGTAGTCTTTGGGAAGCATCACGAGATTGGCCTGAACCCATCCCGCGCAGGCACCGCTCGTGGGTTGTTGCCACTGGCCGGCGCGGATCATCTGGCGAAGATCAGCAGGAAGAAGGTTTTCTGGATCCATGGCTTTCACATTTAGAGAGGGTTCTGATTGATTTGTCTTAATGGTAATTTTAACACTTTCAACACCTAAAAGGAAGAAGAAAGTATCTGGAATGTTGACAATGCCTTTTTCTTGACACCCCTGGGGGTTTCGACTATTTACTTCTCTCTATATCAATATTGACGTTCTTTGCTGTCACAGAGGCTCAGAGACCACAGAGGATTTTGTCCTTTCAAAAAAAGGAGATCCTCTGTGTCCTCTGTGTCACTGTGGTGAAAGTAGTTTCAAAAGGCCAAATTCATACAAGTTTATTTTAAAAAAGCAAATTTCTAACCGATCTATCGATCCTAACGTCTCGAGGAGGAAACCCATGGAATACTCCATTAGCCCTGACGGCGAGCAGTTTAAGCTGCCCGATGAGGCGGACTACCAGAAAGAATACGAGCGACTTGAAAAGATCGTAAAGGATAAAAGGGCCCAAGGTTACGAGATAGTAGTGGTGATGGGCCTGGGATTTGTTGGCGCAGTAATGGCCGGTGTGGTGGCCGATTCTGTAGATAAAAAGACAGGAAAACCCAACAAGTTTGTCATTGGAATGCAGAGGCCTAGCACGAGAAGTTACTGGAAAATCCCTCTTTTTAATCGAGGTCAGTGCCCCATAAAGGCGGAGGACCCGGAAGTGGCCCCCTTGATAGAGCGATGTGTGAAGGAGAAGGGGACACTGACTGCTACTTTTACCTATGACGCCTTATGCCTTGCTGATGTGCTAGTGGTGGATGTGCAGTGTGATTTCATAAAGCAGGAGCTTGGCAACCTGCGAAGCGGGTATGCAGACATAAGCGCACTGGAAGACAGCTTCAAGGTAATAGGTCAAAAGATCTCTCCTAAATGCCTCGTACTAATAGAGACAACGGTTCCCCCTGGAACCACCGAATATGTAGCATACCCCATTCTTAAAAAGGCCTTCAAGTCTCGGGGCATAGATGAGGAGCCGTTGCTCGCCCATAGCTTTGAAAGGGTCATGCCTGGTAGGGAATACGTCCGTTCTGTGAGGGACTTCTGGCGTGTGTGCAGTGGGCTCAATGAAGAAGCAAAGCAAAGGGTGACACGGTTCCTGTCAGAGATCCTGAACGTGGAAGAATACCCCCTAACTGTGCTTGAAAAGCCAATTGAAAGCGAGACCTGCAAGATAGTGGAAAACAGTTTCCGTGCCACCATACTTGCATTCCTGGATGAATGGAGCAAGTTTGCCGAAACAAATGGAGTTGATCTCATAAAGGTTATAGAGGCCATAAAAGTGCGCCCCACCCACAACAACATCATATTCCCTGGTCCCGGCATAGGGGGATACTGCCTGCCCAAAGATGGTGGCCTGGGCCTCTGGGCTTACAAACATTTAATGGGATTTGAAAATGATATCTTCAAGATAACGCCTGAAGCAATTAACATAAATGACACCAGGGCACTTCATGCAGCCCAATTGGTGCGCGATGCCATGCGAAACATGGGGCGCATTGTGGCGGCCTCCCAGATCACCTTATTGGGAGTATCCTACAGGGAAGACGTGGGAGATACCCGTTATAGCGGTTCAGAGATCATCGTTCGGAAGCTGGTTGAGATGGGGGCCGATGTCAAGGCCCACGACCCCTATGTGGACCACTGGTGGGAGCTGGAGAAGCAGGACACATACCCCGCAAGGGGCACTAGCTGGTCAAGGTTTTTTCGGAATCAGGAACACCTCACGGAATTCCGTATGAGTAAGTCCCTCGAGGAAGCCCTTGATGGCTCTGACGCAGTCATCTTTGCCGTGCGCCACAGACCTTATTTGAGCCTGGAGCCTGATGAAGTTGTGGAAATGGCAGGTGGGCCACTGGCAGTGGTCGATTGCTTCGGGATACTCGATGATGCCAAGATTGAGAGATATTTTGAACTGGGCTGCGAAGTAAAGGGGCTCGGGCGCGGTCATATCAATCGCATCAAAGACAAGGTAAGAAAACGAAAGATGGGCCTCACGCCTGACGCCTAATGCCTTCTGCCTCATGCCTCTAACTCATATATGCAGCTCCACCACATCCCCATCCTGAAGGACATGATCCTTTTGGATCATTTGCCCATCAAACACGGCCTTGCCCCATACACGCGCATACTTGAGCTTTTTGACGAAATCCTTGTGAATCTTTCCCGCCAGGGCCTCCAGAGTGCTTTCTCTGGGCAAAATAAATGGTGCATTGAGATCGGGCTTTTTTCCGGGCGCCTTCGTGAATACCCTTATTATCCCAGCCACTTCAAAGATCTTGGCAAGCAGGTCTGGGAGATACCGATGATTTTTTGCTGAAGCCGGCACGCAAGGCAGCTTCAACTCGCAAAGCTCCAAGAAAACCTGGAAATCTTCTTCCGCCTCTTCCGAATCCACCTTATTAACAATTACCAGGGCCTTCTTTATAAAAGGAGGTTTCTTGAGCTCAGCCGGAATTTGCCTTCCTTCAGGAAAAATCCTCAGATCGGCAAGGACTTCCAGGGTTTCTTCCAGGTGCCCGAGGGGATCAGCATGAAGATCCACAACCATTGCAAGAATGTCGCAGCGGCGGATGAGATCAGCCATCCACGGATCTATATATTGCCTGCTAATGGGTGGCGTGTCTATGAGCTGAAATTTGATGTTTTCAAACGCAGCCATACCAGGTGTTGGCTTCCAGGTGGTGTGGGGAAAGGCCGCAACCTCTGGTTCGGCATTTGTAAGAGCTGAGATAAGAGATGACTTACCTGTATTTGGTGGACCCACCAACACAACCTGGGCAGCCCCTTCCTTCTCAATGCTATAGGCAGTTTCCCTTTTACCAGCGCCCTTTTTCTGCTGGGCCTGTGATTTGAACTTCGAAATCTTTCTTCGAACCTCGGCCCTCAGCTTGTCAGTGCCCTTGTGCTTGGGCATAATCATCAGCATTTCTTCAAGGGCCTCTACCTTTTCCTGCGGGGTCTTTGCCTCCCTGAATCTCTTTTCAGCCTCAAAGTAATGTGGCGGGAGATTAGCCGGCATACCTGGTTCTCCTGCAGTACAGCCCTAATCCTCTACCATATATTCTCTGAGCTTGTCTTGCATGGAATCCGGCCATTCCTCCTTAAATAAAAAGGCCTTTACTTCCTGTTTGGTAAGGCGACGCAACACATTAGCTGGAAGGCTTCTAAGGGCCTCCATGCGGCCCGGCAATGGTTCCTGTTTTTTCTTGGTCTTATCAGAAGACATACATGTTCCTCCCTTTTAGTTTTGCACTCCCCGAAATCCCTTTTCTTTCTGCATCCCCATTGATTTCATCTTTTCATGCTCCTCAACCACCCGATACAGGTATGGAACCAATGCTTTCTTGCATACTGTGTCCAATACATATTGCCTCATCACCTTGCGGAACATCTTGTGGGTATTGGTCCTTGCCAGGTACTCCACTATTCTGCCAGCGGTGAAAAGGGGCGGGTCCGTGGGCCTGAAAAAACAAACTTCCTCCCCGATCTCCTTGAAGGGCGGAATATCAGAGCAGGCTATGGGGAGTTTGATCATTCCAGCCTCAAGAAGCGGCAGCCCAAAGCCCTCATCTTTGCTGGTCATAAGCAGCAAATCGGCCATCATATACATATCCCTGATGAATATGCGATCAGGAACCAGCTTGGTCTTATCCTTGAAACGATATTCAGCCAAAATGGCTATGTTGTCTTTCAAGTTAAGCTCGTTTATCCAGTACCTCAGACGTCTGTAATATGATACTGCCCTTGCCTCATGGGGATCATAGGCACCGGTCAGGATAAAAAGCACATTGTAACCCAGCAGCTTTATTCCCCTCACAATATGTATTGACAGCTCCAGGTTTTTTCTCGGGGTAATTCTGGATGGCTGTACTATCACCAGGTCTCGGTTAAAAAGATCCAATTCTTCTGCCAGTCTTACGGACCTGGGATCCAGATAGAAAAAGGTAACTGGGTCAATACCATTGGGAATTACCTCCCAATGTAGCTTTGGCTCATGAGAAATGAACAGATCCCTTCTTGACTCGGAAATGGTGACATAGTTGATACTGGGATGTGGTCGGCGGAGCACGTTCCACGGGAATTCCTCCAAATACTCAGGCACCACCTCTTGGAAATATGGGGAATCATGTGCCCAGCTTACAACTGGCACACCATTGCTCGCAGCAAAGCGCCTCAAAGCAAGCGTAAAAGGCAGGTTAAAAGGCATCTGCAGCACATTGTGGGCCATTATGACATCAAGGTCCTCGGCCCAGGATCTCAGGATTCCCAATATGCGTCCGGTTAGTCTCTTGAGCGACCTGTAATTTCCCTTCCCTGCTTCGGAGTGGGCCTTTTGCACCTGAGGATATTTGGATCCCAACACAGGCTCTATGCGTATTGCCAATGCTTCAGAAAAGTTCTCTCCCATCCCAGCGAGGATGGAGACGTGATGCCCCAATCGTACCAGATTCAAGGCATGTTGCTTAAGCAACTCCTCCACTCCCCCCACCACAGGTGGGCAAGAATAATGAAGTATTCCTATGCGAAGAGGTTTATCCATAACTCATTGTTTTTTGTCCGCCCTTTTTATTTAAAAAAAAGCCGTGGCCCCTGCAGTTCAATGAAAGACTCCATCAAATGCAGAAGTTTCTTTTCCAGCACCTCATATGAGAAAAACCTTTTTCCCAGTTCGTAGTTTTTTTCCAGAACCGGTCTTAGGTTCTGAGGCTCTAGGAATCGCTTTAGCCTTTCCACCACGTCCCTGCTCACGAATGACTCAAAGGCCACTACCTCGAAACCGCAAGGCTCAATGTCCTCAACGAAAATGGAATACCGATTCACCACCACTGGTTTCTTGAAATATATTGCTTCCAAAAATGCGTTGCCAAAACCTTCGTAACCTGAAGGATAGGTAACCACATCAGCCGCCTGGTAAACATCGTCCATGGTGTAACCGTCATCCTTGTCAGCGCCAAAGCACCTGGCAGGTCCAATCTTATCACCTATATAAAGAACTTCTACCCCCAGGCGCTCCGCGTATTCCATTATTCTATTGGCATATTGATCTCCTTCATCACTAAGTGAATGGGAAACCACCAGCCTGGGCCTTTCCACACCTAAAAGGCTGACCAACTCCACGGCCCGCTCTATCCACTTGCGTGGTACCACACGGGTGGGTTGCAATATGAATAGATCCTCATCGTTAAATCCCTGCTCTTCTCTGAGGTGTTTACTCTTGGGATTGTCCCCAGCAGGGGGGTTATTAAAATCAAATACGTTTGGGACTATCACGTTGCTTATACCACGCCTGAAGCTCAGCTCGCGCGATGCTGCAGAGTTAATCACCACGTGTCTTATGGTACGGAGATTGGGGGGAAATGCGTAGCATATGAAGTCCTGCACCGCGTTGATTAGAAACCTCTTTCGCTCCCAAGAAAAGTCATGGTGATGGGCAATTACGGGAATGCAGGTCTCAGCAATTAGCTCTGTTATGGCCATTCCGAGGGGGATATTCATGGGGATGGCAAGGGCATTCTCAGGTATAAGAAGGTCTATCTTAAAGTCTCCGCAAAACTCGTATAGCCGTTTCTTGAGATGGTCTTTGATTTCATGGACACGTTTTGTGAGTGAGGCTTCTCTCTGGCAGGTTCCAAAAAAGGAATTGTGCATTTGGAGAATTTCTGGATGTTCGAAGTGCGCCTTTGGTTCGAGCAGCGAGCGCTCGGGTGGTGTATCCAGCTCACCGGCAAAGAAAAAGCACTCGTAGCCATTGCGCTCCAATACCTGATACCATTTGAAGGTCTCAAGGGACACACCATCTGTGCCCGCAATACGTGTGGATACAAACCCAACGCGTTTCACTGCCCAAACCCCATGTAATAAACTTCCCAGCCGCAAGCAGCGGGGTATTAATCGGAAACCCTCTTAATCGCCCCAAGGGGCGGGAAATTAGTCCACCTCCAAAAGAAGCCGCCCTCCCGCCAGTCACGACGAAAGGGTACTCTCACCACCACATGCCAGCTGGCTCCTATATAATAATGTGATGCTGTATCAAAAGGCAAGAAATTCAGCCTGACTGACGTCGGCAGGCAGGGTGTGTTTATCCGCACTTGGTGTAGCCGCAGAAATGACAAGTCATGCAGCCTTCCTCAAAACTTATGGTCTCGCCGCACTCAGGACATGTTTCTCCCATGAGGCTGTATTCCTGCCTGCCTGCCCGACGGCTGGCAGGTTTGCCCTTTTCCTTACCATCTTTGCCCTTGAGATACCTTCTCTCCAGCACACGCGCAATGGCATCAGGGATGGAAAGAACCAAGCCATCCTTTTGAAAAACGGGGTGTTCACCACCGATTCCCTTGAGCTGATCCACTATGTCCTTTACGCTTACCCCAGACCTCAGGGCCAGCGATACCAGTCGGCCTATGGCCTCGGTCTTGGCAGTGGTGGATCTACCTGATTTTCCAATTGTGGCAAAGACCTCAAAGGGTCTTCCTTCCAACTCCGTGACAGTGACATAGAGATTTCCGTAACCTGTGACCATCTTAGTGGTAAACCCTTCAAGGGTCTCTGGTCTTTCCTTCACCGCGGTCATGAAGCTACTGTCACTATCTCCCTTCTGTGCAAGGGATAGAACCTGATTTTCCTTGCTACCATCGCGATAAATGGTGACCCCCTTACAACCCAGTTCATAGGCCAGATTGTACACCTTGAGAACGTCTTCCACTGTGGCATCTCGGGGAAGATTAACCGTCTTCGAAACAGCGTTATCCGTGTGTTTCTGGAAAGCGGCCTGCATCCTCACGTGCCATTCTGGGGAAATGTCATGGGCCGTAACAAATACCTTCCTAATATCTTCTGGAACTTCTTCTATGTGCTGGACGCTCCCCTTTCTGGCAATTGTGTCCAT
>DQZA01000273.1 GCA_011042035.1 Desulfobacteraceae bacterium | reverse complement strand
CGTTGCCCTGCCCTTGGCCAAGGTTATTATTCACCGCCACGGAGGAATCATAGAGGTTTCAAAAGACAGAAAAGGGGATCTTGTCAATATAAGGATAGAGATACCCATAAAATAGGTTTAAAGCCAAGGGGAGGGCACAGTTGGTTGGGCGTCTGGAAAGGGAGATTATGAGAGATTTGGGGGCTATGATACGCACCTTCTTTGTAAATACTATCATTATTATACATAGTATTTTCATGTGCCTATGGGGCTTGGTACTTGTCCCTTTTGACCGCAATGGCCGACTGATACATTTTTATGCTGCAGTTCCATGGGCCAAAGCAATACTGTGGTATTGTGGTGTTAAGGTTATTACAAAAGGTCTTGGAAATGTGGACCGAACTGTTCCCAGAATCTATATGACCAACCACCAGAGCTACCTTGATGTATTCGGTCTTTTGTCAGTACTGCCAGTGGATTTCAAGTTCCTCATGAAGCAAGAACTAATGAAAATCCCTCTTTTGGGATTTGCCATGAAAAGAGCGGGCTATATTGGCATTGAGAGGGGGGATCCCAGGATGGCAGTTGAGAGCATGAAGGCAGCAGCAGAAAGGATCCAGGAAGGAGCATCGGTCCTTATTTTCCCTGAAGGCACAAGAAGCGAAGACGGGACCCTGCAAACCTTCAAAAGAGGAGGATTCAACCTGGCCCTCAGGGCTGGCTGCGAGATTATGCCCATAGGGATAGGTGGCAGCGGCAGGCTATTGCCGAAGGGGAGTTTTCGAGTTAAAAGAGGAACTTTTGCCATCTCAGTTGGGCGACCTATAGTTACGTGTAAGTATAGGAAAAAGACGATTGATCTGCTCATGGAGGAGGTTAGGGGGGCGATAGAAGGGCTTAAAGCGGAATCAGAGGAGTTGCTTAAAAGCGATGGATGATAAGGATCGTTTTATAAGCGCATACAGGGAATTCAGGGAAAGCGTGGACCTGGAAAAGCAGGCGGGCCTGCCTGATCTTAATCACTTGGTATGGTGCCTTTTGGCAGGTATGCCGAATGTTCCGGCAGATGAAGAAGACAATGCTGATGCTCCTATAAAGGCCATTGATCAGAGAGTCGCGATTCTGAAGGCGGTATTTGTGGAAGTTAATGGCCACGAGGACGATAGCTTCCTGGACGAAGCCCTGAGCTTATATGATGAAGCAGCTAAGCTCGCCAAGCTTCTCATTGAGGAGGCTGGGGAAGCAGCGTGATGCGTCCCATTCTTCTGGCCTTCATCCAGTATCCCAGTTCCTCAGAGGGTGCTGGAGATCACGATTTTTTGAATTTGGCTGGTCCCCTCATAAATCTGGGTAATTTTGGCATCTCTCATCATTCTTTCAAGGGGATATTCGCGGACGTATCCATAACCACCCAACAATTGTACTGCATCAGTAGTGACCTTCATGGCTGTCTCAGCCGCAAAAAGTTTTGCCATCGCTGAACGGCGGAGTGCCTCCTTTGGTAACTTTTCAAGGTTCTTGGGAAAGGTTTCAAAAAGTGCCGCAGCCTTGTATGTCAGTTGGCGGGCAGCTTCCACCTGGGTGGCCATATCCGCCATCATCCACTGAAGCCCTTGAAACGAGAACAGGGGCTTTCCAAATTGCATTCTCTCTTTTGTGTACTGGACTGCATAGTCTAGGGCTCCTTGTGCTATGCCTGTGGCTTGAGCGGCAACTGGAATGCGCGTGATGTCAAAGGTCTTCATGGCTATATAGAACCCTTGCCCCTCAGCGGCCAAAAGATTTTCAACAGGCACCTTTACATCTTCCAGGATTACCTCGACCGTTGAAGAGGCCCTAAGGCCAAGTTTCTTCTCGTGCTTACCTATCTTAAAACCCGGAGTGTCGGTATCAACGATGAACATGCTGATTCCCCTATGGGGCGCGACAGAATGATCTGTCCTTGCGGCCACGCACAGCACCTTGGCTACGTCCGCGTGCGAGATAAAAGTCTTGGTGCCGTTCAAGATATAATGGTCACCTTGTCTGACCGCCTTTGTCCGAAGCCCGGCGACGTCGGAGCCTGCATTGGGCTCAGTGACACCAAATGCTACTAAATTCTCACCAGTGGCCAATTTGGGAAGGTATTTTGCTTTTTGTTCTTCATTACCTGCAAGAAAGATGGGCGTTGATCCCAGTTCGTGGACAAGAAGGATCACGGCTGTAGACGCACAGACCTTTGCAATCTCTTCTATGGCAAGGCAAAGAGAGAGGAGCCCCATCTCTGCTCCGCCATATTTCTCCGGAAAGTCTGCCCCAAATAGTGCATTTTCCCTAAGCACTTTCACCATGTCCCATGGAAAGGCCTCCTCCTCGTCTCTTTTATCTGACCCAGGAGCTATCTGTTCCTTTGCAATTCGCGCAACCGTATCCCTCAGCATTTTTTGCTCATCAGTCAAGTCGTAGTTCATTGTAGATCTCCTTTCAAGCGTAAGGTTTGGTGCGGATCTGTCTACTTCTAGGCTCCGTTGTATAACCGAAGCCTACAATGGTGGCAAGTAGATTTTGCTGTTGACGCATCGGCTCCTAGGTGGTAGGGTACATTTAACCTTTTATTGCACCGAGGGGCCTGAGACGAGCCACCTTGGTAGCCAAGCCAGCACAGTGGACCACATCCACTACTTGAGAGACATCCTTGTATGCCTCTGGCATTTCTTCTTTGAGAGTTTTTTTGCCCCTTGACTGAACGATTATACCTTTGTCTTCCAGTTCGCGGTTTATGGACCGGCCCTTTGCCCGTTTGATAGCCTGCGAACGGCTAAGGACGCGGCCGGCTCCATGGCAAGTAGAACCAAAGGTCTGTTCGAGGGCAGCATCGGAGCCAACTAGAACATAGGATTCAGTTCCCATGTCTCCAGGTATTAACACTGGCTGTCCCACGTGATGATATACATCTGGTAAAAGTTTGTGTCCTTTTGGCAGTGCCCGGGTGGCACCTTTTCGATGGACACAGAGTTTGACTTTTTTGCCGTTTATAGTGTGCTCTTCCAGTTTTGCAATATTGTGGCACACGTCGTAAAGCAGTTGCATTTGGAGTTCGCGAGGACTAATGGAGAGGGTTTTCATAAATGTCTCCCTTGTCCAGTGCATCAAGATCTGACGGTTTGCCCAGGCATAATTTGCCGCACAAGCCATTGCAGCCAGGTAGCGCTGTCCCAAGTCCGAGCTAATGGCGGTGCAGGCAAGTTGCCTGTCTGGGAGACTGAATTTTTCCATGTGGCGGGTCATTTCTTTTAGGAAATCATCACATATCTGATGGCCAAAGCCGCGTGAGCCCGAGTGAATGAATACAGTTAGCTGGCCCTCGAAGAGTCCGAATGTATCGGCGACCTCCTTATCATAGATCTTTTCCACTACCTGGATTTCCAGAAAGTGGTTACCAGAGCCAAGGGTTCCCAATTGATCAGCACCTCTTTTAACGGCCCTTTCGCTCAGAACTGAGGGGTTAGCACCTGACATGGTCCCATTGTCTTCGGTGCGCTCAAGATCTTCGGGGTGCCCGTACCCATTTTCCACGGCCCATGCGGCCCCTTTTCGGGCAACTTTTTGTTCATCCTTCTTTGACAATTTGATTGGTCCGGATGACCCAACTCCTGTAGGGATGTCTCTGAATAGTGCAGAGATTAGGTCCCTTATTTTTGGCCGGATCTCATCGGCATAAAGTGCCGTGGTCATTAGGCGGCATCCGCAGTTTATATCGTATCCCACGCCGCCCGGGGAGACCACTCCTTCGTTAATATCGAAGGCTGCAACTCCGCCTATGGGAAAGCCATATCCCCAGTGAATATCTGGCATGGCCAAGGCATAATTGACAATTCCCGGGAGGGTTGCAACATTGCGAACCTGGACAAGGCTCTGGTCTTCCTTAACGGCAGCAATAAGCTCTGAGCTGGAGAATATGAGGCCAGGGACTCTCATGTCTCCTGAGCGAGGGATTAACCAGCGGTAGTCGTCAATTTTTTCTAATTTGATGTCCATGTTTGGCCTCGTTTCTAAGCTATTTGGCCCACTGGGCCGACAAAGACATGGGTTGCGTTGCTGAAAACCTAGATGCGATGTGATTCAGATATCAAAAATAACCCTTGCTTCCCAACCAACTTGTGTGCAGTTAATATATGCCTGGTGATATGTTACTGCCTTGATTTCATGGATAATCTCATCATTGTTAGGGTTAAAAGGTGCAGCGAAAACTACGGCCTCGAGCCAGGTCGAATCGGTAAGCTTGAATTGCATAATGTCATGGAAAATGAGCCCGTCGCCCTCGAATAGGTACAGGATTTCACCGAGCCATCTGATGAAAACATCAGTAAGATCCTGGCCGTCCACGGAGATAGGAACTTCCTGCATGGGTGTAGGCTTTTCGGGTTTTACCATGAGTTGGACAAGGGCCTTGGCGCCAGAGACAAACAGATCCTGTAGATCCTTGCCGCGGACTATCATGCCGAGATCGGCTGTATGGTTGAGCAACTGGAAATCAGGTTTGTTGGCCTCCATAATTAATATTCTATAGAGGGGGTAGGAAAAAGTCAAAGCGCATGGGGTTTGAGTGATGGAATAGTGGAATGTTGGGGTAGTGGGATATCGGGTTATTGGGCAGTGGCAATGCGTGGGTAGAAATAAAAAGTTCAATTGAGGGAGTTTGAATATGAATTGTGTTTTTTGCGGTACGGAAATTGAGGTGCACGGCCCCATTAGTAGGAGGGATGTCTGTCCGAACTGCGGGAGGGATTTGCACTGTTGCAAACAGTGCAAATTCTATGATCCCCATTCCTACAACGAGTGCAAAGAGGTCATGGCCGAACGGGTGGTGGACAAGGAAAGGGCCAATTTGTGCGAATACTTCGTAGTCAGGGGGTCTTCGGTCAAGCGGATGGACAAAGCCAAGCAGGCCAAAGAGGCCTTGGAGAATCTGTTCAAAAAGCCGTCCTAATTTTCTATCTCAGTGACTCTGTTTGCTCTTTTCCTGGGAACAATCGACTCCTTGATACATTGGATTATTGAATCCAAGTTGGGCAAGGGTCTATTAATGAATATGGCAAAGGGGTGCAATTTGTCTTCGCCATCTTCGATATAGCCTGCGCACGTCCTTACCTCCTTTAGGGTGCCAGTTTTATAATAGAGGTTCCCCTTTCTTCTCATTAGCTCGTGGTGGGGCCGAAATCTCATCAGAACCCTCAACATGCCCTGGGCCGATATTCGATTTTTCCTCGATATCCCAGAGCCTTCCACGATTGTGGCGTGTCGGAGCCCAAGCTCCTCTCTTGCAAATTTCCGCAGCACCTCAAGGCCCTTGTTAAGGGTTCCAGGGGGTGCAAACCTTTCCGCTCCCATGGTGAGAAGAAGCTGGTGGGCTATAAAATTATTGGAATATTCGAGCATTTTCTGGATCACCTGATTCAGTGTGAATGGGGAATGGTATACAAATAGCAGCTTTGCATCCTCGGGCACGGAGCCAAGTTTTATAGATCCATGTACGGCCACGCCTGCCTTGATTAGAAACTCGCATATTAATTCCCCAGCATACCTGGCAGCAAGATCGGGGTCATCACCGATAGTAAAACGACCTCTTCCCGCATCAATTTTGCTCCCAATTTTTTTGGCCAACGGTGTTAGGGGAGTTTGGGGCTCATCAGAGATGACGCTGCCCTCCTTGTCACGTGCTATTTTAATGGTGCTGAAATTTGCCGATAGGGCTGACGGTGGTGCATCGTAGGGATTGGTGCTATGACCTCTGCCGGGGATTGATATAGAACGAGAGAAATAGCTATTGTCCAGTACGATGGAATTTACAAAAGGTATCTTGCCAGGGATCCTTTGCGCTATTTTTTCAAGAACCTCTGATATCAGCAATGGATCACCATAGCCCTTTACTATGAGGTTATGTTGTTTGTCGGTATAAAATGCTGTCTTGAAACGATAGTCAAGACCCAGCTCGTGTATTGCCGCTAAGCTTGTCAATAATTTTAGTGTGGAGGCGGGGATCCTTGGCGCTGAAGCATTCTTCGCAAGGATCGGGTGGCCCTCAGGGTCAGCCAGAATCAGGGAATCCGTGGATTTTATTTGGTTTAAACAACGCGTGTGGGCAAGAAGCCTTTCTGTGGACAGTATTGTTGTAGCGAGAAAAACGCCAAGAGCAATACAGGACAAAGCCCTACGGGAGTGGCATTTGGTAAGGTTTCCAAAATTATGAATGATTTTCAGCGGATTCATCAGGAAAAGATTCTGGAATACCGGCTAGGGGTGCTATGCAGCAATCGGTCAAAATGGCAATTTTTTCCTCTATAGACTTTCTCTTGTCAACGTATAGATGGATTTCGCCTCTTATTTTGCACAGCCCCCCTTTAAGCTTTAGGCCCGCGGTTTCGAGCTTATCGTAATGGATTTGTATGCCCTTTTGTGCTACCTTTTGTTCTAGCTCTCGAAGCGTCAATTCTTTGCGGGTGGGTCCGCGCTTTTTGTGTGAGGCTGTTTTTTTCATGACCTAATTTTCTTCCCAAAAGCTGGTCCCAAGATGAGAATCGGCTCAAGGGTGATTAAGGTTGAACTATTAGCATAAGGAATCCATTTTTGCAAAGAGGGAAAAGCGCGGGAAAAAAGAGACTCTATTCGGGTGCTTCAAAGGAGGAGAAAAGTGGTGACTGGGTTTGATTCAGTTGATCAAGTTATGGAAAAGATGGCAGAGGCCAATTATATTGCTGATCGGTCTTTGGCCACTGTTCTTTTCCTTTCCCATCGGCTGCAAAAGCCCATATTTCTTGAAGGGGAGCCGGGGGTAGGAAAGACCGAAGTAGCGCTTGTTATGGCCAAGATTTTTGAAGCAGAGCTTATTCGCCTTCAATGCTACGAAGGACTGGATGCTACCACTGCCTTATATGAGTGGAATTATCCAAAGCAATTGCTTTATATAAGGCTTCAGGAAACGGAAAAGGGAAGCAAGGAGGAGATTGAAAGGGTGCTTTTTAGCGAGCAATTTCTTATCCGGAGGCCATTGCTGGAGGCTATTGTCCGCTCTGATCTGACAGCACCAGTGCTTCTCATAGACGAAATTGATCGCTCTGATGAAGAATTTGAGGCGTTCCTCTTGGAGGTGCTATCGGATTTTCAGATAACCATACCGGAGGTAGGTACCATCCGAGCTAAACACACGCCCCATGTAATAGTCACTTCCAATCGTACCCGGGATGTGCATGATGCATTGAAACGCCGCTGTCTCTATCACTGGATCGATTATCCTTCTTTTGAAAAAGAATATAAGATAATTATGGCCAAGCTTCCAGGTATTGATGGTAGCTTTGCGGAACAGGTTGCTCGCTTCATGCAGCGGCTTAGGCAGGAGGATTTGCTTAAAAGGCCTGGGGTATCTGAGACGCTGGACTGGGCAAGGGCATTGGTGGAAATGCACCGAGACTACCTTGACGAGGCCGTTGTAATGGAGACTCTTGGATGCATATTAAAATATCAGGAAGATATCCAAAAGTTCAAAGAGGAGATCTGGGGAAACGATGAAAAGAGGGCTGCCTACTTCTTATAACCAGGATACCAAAGGCAGTGCCTTTGTGTCGGGATTGGCCGCACGAGTAATCGGCTTTGGCTATTTTCTAAAACAGCGGGGATTTCGGGTTTATCAAAGTAGCATACAGGATGCCCTCAGAAGCCTCGAAAGGGTGGATATTTATAGGAAGGATGAGTTTTTTGATGCTCTCAGGGCCAACCTGGTGTCAAGTGACCTGGAATGGACCCAATTTAGCGGCCTTTTTGATCAATATTGGACCGTGCCAGCAGAAGGTGACAAAGGAGCGGCTGAGCCCGGGGGAAAAGACCAAGAAGAGGGAAAAGAAAAAAAGGTAAGTCCTAAAAATCTGATTGAAATTGAGCAGGAACCTGGTGAAAAGGGTGATAAAGGGGTTGAGCAAGGCTGGATGAGGAAAATAGGTTATAGCCCTGTGTCAGGAGTTGAGAAGGCTGATGTTGGAAAATTTGAAAAAGAGGACATCGCCGTTGCCCAGCTTGCCTTGAAGAGAATAATGGGAAGTTTTAAGACCGCCAAGACAAGGCGGTTGCATAAAGTGCACCAAAAAAGGAGCCTTATGGATTTCCCCAAGGTGGCCAGAAAAAGCCTTAAGTACGGTGGAATACCCATGGAGCTTTTTTACAAAGAAAAAAAGAAACGGTTGAAGCGACTCGTGATACTTGCTGATGTAAGCGGATCCATGGAAAGATATGCAAGGTTTGTGATTCCTTTTTTATTGGGACTCAGGGGTATTGGGCCAAAGGCAGAGGTGTTTGTGTTTTCTACAAGTCTTGCGCATGTTACACCGCTGGTCAGGCATCTCGATGTGGAAAAGGCGCTAAAGGAGATGGTAAGGAAAGTTCCTGAATGGTCGGGGGGAACCAGGATAGGGTATTCGCTTCATCAGTTCAATCAGGGACATGGGGCGACACTGATAGACAGAAGGGCAGTGGTGATCATACTTAGCGATGGATGGGACCTTGGTGCTAAGGAGCTTCTAAGGAGGGAGATGGCACAGCTTAATTCAAAGGCCCATTGTACCATCTGGCTGAATCCACTGGCAGGAGATCCCGCATTTGAGCCCATATGTCGGGGAATGCAAGCAGCCCTGCCCTATATAGATTACCTGCTCCCAGCGAACAGCCTGGAAAGTCTCAAGAGGGTGGGCTATGTGCTTTCTAGAGTAATGATTCATTGATTTACTTCATGGATTACGGTGAAGCCATCGGGTACCGTAAATTTGAAGCTTTCCTTGGTGAGTCTTTTAGCCGGCACGATCTTATCAAAATAGAATCGGGTGGTGGTACCAATGGGATTGATGATGTCCAGCACCTGAAGGTCAAATTCCCTCGAGACCTGCACCTTGATCCTATCGATATTTTCCCAAGGTGGTGAGGGGATCATTTCTAGCAGCAGGCGGCTCGGATCTTTCTCTTCCACTAAGGTGATATTGAACCGGTTCTTCAACCTTGAAGGTGCTTCCCAGAGATCTGCTATGATGCGTAGTTCTTGCCCGAACTGTTCAGAGGAATACTGGTACACCTTTTTTTCCTCGGGTATGATCCACCACAGTAGATTTCCGTCAGTAACAAGGGCCTCTTCCCTTGGGCTCTTCTGCTCTACTTTCAATAGATCAGGGCGGAGCACGTATATTTTGCCGGAGGCAAGATCTCCCTTTACCTTATTGCCCAGCATTGACATTGTCCTTGTCTTTACTTCTCGCCG
>DQZA01000078.1 GCA_011042035.1 Desulfobacteraceae bacterium | reverse complement strand
GATATACAGTCCTTGGAGGATGTATATTTTCCAAAACTAATGGACACCATTCCACTTGTGCAGAAGCTTGGATCCACGCTCTTAACCATTCATCTGTGGATGGATCCAAGGTTTGTTATGGAGCGGGTGATAACATACAAGGTGGGATTCTTAAAACGTGTCTTGGAAACTGCAATTAGTTATAGCGTCAATATAAACATTGAAAACCTGAGTGAAAGCCCCCAGGACTTGTTACCTGTCTTTGAAGCCCTTCCAGATCTAGGGCTAACCCTTGATGTGGGGCACGGGCAATTGCTTGCAGAAGAAAACAAAAGTTTTGAGTTTGTTGAACGTTTGCCTGAGAGGATCCGCCACGTGCACATACACGATAATTTTGGGGGCTCTAGCCCGCATGACGATCTTCATCTACCAGTCGGTGACGGAATTGTAAACTTTGCTGCAATTTTTCGTGCCCTGAGTGTCTTGGGCTATGATCGTACCATGACAATTGAATTGAAGCCCAGAGAGATTGAGCAGTGCATCAATAGGGTGAAAGACCTTTTGAAAAATAGTGCCAGGGCATAGGGCCCTAGGCATAAGGTCTTTGGGAATGCGTTAGTCTTTGGGTGAGTATGCGGGAGGTCCAGTAAGAAAATGTCTTGGAAGATACACGGGGAAAACGTAAGAGCGATGCAAGAGGAAATATATCTTGTCAGCCTGAAAAGGAGGCCGGTGGAATTGGTTATTGAAAACGCAACGGTGTTCAATTCCATCACTGCAGAGTTTTTGGAATGCCAAAATGTTTGGGTGAAGAATGGCACCATCTGTTATGTGGGAATAGACGAAGATCCCGTGACAGATGCCGACACCATGATGATAGATGTTCAGGGCAAGGTTCTTTTGCCTGGGCTGATAGAGGGCCACACTCATATACTGAATTTTATTGGGCCTGAGGAATTCATACGCCATGTTATCCCTTCAGGCACCACCACTGTTGTCACTGAGACCATAGAGTTGGCCAGTGTTGCTGGCCAGGAGGGGTTTGACTATTTTATTAAGGCTCTCCAAGATCAGCCCATCCGCCTTTACTACACCATATCACCCATGTGCGGGCTTACCCTGGAGGAAGAAGTACACTCTCCTCCTGCCGAAGAATACCACAAGTATCTGCGAGATCCCTTGTGTCTGGGGCTAGGGGAGATTTATTGGGCAAACATGTTGTTGGAAAATGAGCAAGGGAAGCGAGTCAGGAAGCTTGCTGAAATGGCACTGTCCTACGGAAAGCTCGTAGAAGGTCATACAGCAGGTGCTTCGCCAAATAAACTCCAGGCCTATACTTCAATGGGTGTAAGTTCTTGCCATGAGCCCATAAACGGGCAAGAAGTCATTGACAGACTAAGACTTGGTTACTGGGTAATGATAAGACAGGGGGCTATCAGGCAAGAATTGGACGCAGTAGCGGGAATCTTTTCAAGGGGTGTTGATACCCGCAGGGTGGTTATTTGCACGGACAGTATGGACCCTGAGCGATTTATTAACCAAGGGTCCCTTGATGCCGCGGTTCGCAGGGCCCTTGAACTGGGTGTACCCCCTGAAAAGGTGTATCAGAGCGTCACCATAAACGTGGCAGAGCATTTTCGGCTTGATAATATGCTAGGGTCAATAAGTCCTGGAAAGAAGGCAGATATGGTGATTATTCCTGAGCCTGGTGAGTATAGGCCAGAAAAGGTGATCTGTGACGGAAAGCTCATATTTGAAGACAGTAGGGTGACGGCAAAGATAAGACCTTCCACTTATCCTGAGTATTTTTTTAACAGCGTGAAACCCCAGCCCTTTGATATGCCGCCCGTGCCTCAAGAAGGGAAGGTGAGGGTCATGGATCTGGTGACAAGGCTTGTGACAACAGAAGGAATAGCGGATCTGGATGATCCTCAACAAAGAAAACAGCTCAATTTGCTCTTGGCCATAGAGCGGACAGGTAGGGGTGGAATGTTTCTCGGAATGATCAAGGGGCTTGGGCTAAAATACGGCGCAGCAGGGACTACCATGTGTTGGGATACCTCTGACATGTTCGTTGCTGGTTGCGATGAAGAGTCTATTAGGGCGGTTGTTGATCGGCTGGAAGTGATTGGCGGTGGGGCGGTTGTGGCGGTAGGCAGCAAGATTTTGGCAGAATATCCAGCAAGGCTATGTGGCATAGTAGGTCTGGAGGATATGGAGACGGCGTGGAATCAAATTCAGAAAACTGAACGCGCTTTGGCGGAGCTGGGTGTGCCATGGGAAAAACCAATACTCACCCTGAACACGCTAGGCACCGCGGCAATCCCGCACCTTAGAATAACTCACCATGGCTACGTAAGGTTAAGGGATAGGGCGGTATTAGCACTGCAATAACTTTCCCTGAGCTGTCCTTGTCAGGGTATATCAAACCAGCGCAATTTACCAGCCTGAGAAGCTTATTGGTAAGCGAATAGTCCTTCAAAATGGTATCTGCGATTTCTGAATAGGATTGGATTGAAATGCCGGGATTGGAGTATTATTTTGACTTGATATAAGCATTTATATTATCAACAGTTTTTGAGATAGAAATAGTGCATAGGCCATTGGCGCTAAGCGGCTAGCGGAAAATGGCGAAAAAATTCTTTGAGAAAGAAAAGAGGATTCTGGAGGAATTTAAAGATATGATTAGCGACAATATGACATTCGAGCAGGGGCCCATCAGGCCACCCAATGAGGCCACAAGTCTTTTACTCAGATTTACCAGAAACTGCCCTTGGAACCAGTGTCTTTTTTGCCCTGTATATAAAAAAAGAAAATTTTCGCTAAGAACCGTGGAGGAGATCAAGCGAGATATTCAAACAGCTAGGGATATTGCAGATGACATCAAGGCGCTTTCATGGCAGCTAGGCTATAAGGGGGAGGTCAACGATCAAGTCGTAAGCCACATTCTTAACAGGGGTTATTACAGTGAGCAGTACGCAAGTATCGCCATGTGGCTATACTATGGTACCGGGGCTTGCTTCTTGCAGGATGCCGACAACCTTGTTATGAAAACCTCTGACTTGGTGGAAGTTCTTTCGTTTCTGAGAGAGAAATTTCCCGAGATAACCAGAGTGACCACCTATTCCAGGTCCAGGACCGTTTTCAGAAAATCCTTGGATTCCCTAAAAAAGATAAGGCAGGCAGGCCTAGACAGGATTCACATAGGCCTGGAAAGCGGTTATGACCCAGTGCTCAAGTTCATGAAAAAGGGTGTTACTGCTGCACAGCACATTGAGGCAGGGCGCAAAGTGGTAGAAGCTGGTATGGAGCTGTCAGAGTACGTCATGCCAGGGCTTGGAGGCCAGAAATGGTGGCGAGAGCACGCTACAGGAACTGCAAAGGTATTGAACCAAATTAACCCTCATTTTATCCGACTGAGGAGTCTAAGGGTGCCCAGGAGGGTTCCTCTGTACGAAAAGCTTACAGACGGCACCTTTGTGATGCAGACCGACGACATGCTGGCTGAAGAGATACGGGTTTTTATTGAGAATTTAGAGGGCATAACCAGTACGGTTACTAGCGATCACATTATGAACCTTCTGGAAGAGGTCACCGGAACCCTGCCAGAGGACAAGGAAAATATGCTTAAAGTTATCAAGAGGTATCAGGAATTACCTGACAAGGACCGGCTCATCTACAGGGTTGGCAGGAGAGGCGGGACCTACCGGTCCATAGATGACTTACAGCGGGACCCCGTAACATACAAGAAGATCGAAAATCTCATACGGGACATTGAATCTCAAAAAGGAAAAGAAGGGGTGGAGGAATTCATCACAGAGATGGTGGATCGTTACGTCTGATGAGATACTATCCTATATTTGTTGACATTAAGGGGCGCAAGGTGCTCGTGGTGGGCGGAGGTGAAGTAGCGGAAAGAAAGGTCTTGACGCTACTAAGCTGCGGAGCTGATATTTATATAACAGGCAAGAAGATAACTGATAAACTTAAAGCATTAATTGATAGTCGCAAAATTTCTTATCTCGGAAGCGAATTCCAGGAGGAGTTCATAAACGGTGCCTGTCTTGTGGTTGCTGCTACAAATGATTCTGAGCTCAATAGGCAAGTTAGTAATGCAGCCAAGGCAAGGAATATCTTTGTGAATGCAGTTGACCAACCCAAGGACTGCACATTCATCGTTCCTTCCATTGTAAGGCAAGGAGACCTGGTTATTGCCATCTCCACTTCCGGAAAGAGCCCGGCGCTGGCAAAGAGGGTAAGGAAAGATCTTGAACATATTTTTGATGAATCGTATGGAATTCTAGTAGAACTGCTGGGAAGGGTTCGAGAGGCAGTTTTGCCCTTGGGGCTTTCGCAAGAAGAAAACAGGGCCATATTTAGTTCCTTGGTGAATTCTGATATTCTTGATGCCATTTCCACTGGGGACAAGCAGAGATTGTTAAGTATAATTGAGGAAACCGTGCCAAAAGCTATAAGAGAAAAACTCGATTTGAGCGAACTTACCAGTGGGTGAGGAGGGGCAATGGTATCTTCTTTTTTTTATCTGGCCTTAGTACTCTATCTTATTGCAACTGGCGGATTTGTTGTCTTTATTATAAGGCAGGAAAAGTGGGTATTCCGCATATCCTTGTGGTTCTTAATAGCTGCTTTTGCCTTTCACACCCTGTTCCTAGGTATTAGGGCTTATGGGCTTGGGACAATCCCAGTGCTTGACCTGAAATCGGCATTTTCCTTTTTTTCGTGGTCCGTTGTGCTTATTTATTTGATATTTTACAGAAAATTTCGACTCATGGTGCTTGGTGCGTTTGTGGCACCTGTGGCGACACTTTTAATGGTAGTATCTTCCACCATGAGGTGGCCTGAAACCGCGATAGGCCCTGCTTTCAAAAGTGCGTGGCTTGTCGTTCATATTATTACCATTTTCCTAGGCGATGCGCTTTTCGCCATTACCTTTATAGCAGCGGTTGTCTACCTTGTGCAGGAAAGGCAGATAAAAACTAAGAGATTGGGTTCAATATACCGGAGGCTTCCATCGCTGGCCACCCTTGATTCCATTAACCACTATTCTCTTATCTACGGGTTTCCCTTATTGACCATTGGAATGATAACCGGTTCCATTTACGCTCAATTGAACTTGGGGACCTATTGGCAATGGGACCCTAAGGAAGTGTGGTCTCTCATTACGTGGCTTTTTTATGCTGCACTGCTGCATGAGCGCCTCACGGTTGGCTGGAGGGGTAGGCGGGCTGCTATTATGTCAATCATTTGTTTTGCGGTTCTGCTATTCACTTTTATCGGGGCTGGGTTGTGGATGGGGGGATACCACAGTTTCGGGAATCTAGGGCTTCGGAAGGCGCTATGAGCATCATTTTAAATATAGGCATGAATCATCAAACAGCCCCCATAGAACTGAGGGAATGCCTTGCCTCGGACCCCATGACCACCAAGAAGGCCCTCGCCACCATGAGGGATACCGAGGAGATAAAGGAGGCCATGTTCCTGTCTACCTGTAACCGGGTTGAAGCCCTGGTGGTGGCAGAACATATGGATAGGGCATGGGAGATTGTTGTGAACCTGATGGGCAACCTGGGAAACATGGGAGACCGCAGTTTCACTGATCATCTTTACCGACATGAGGGGCTGCAAGCAGTGCGGCATGTGTTTCGCGTGGCTTCCAGCCTGGATTCCATGGTGGTGGGAGAGCCTCAGATACTTGGGCAAATAAAGGCCGCATACCTCGAGGCAACCAAGGAGAAGACCTCCGGGGTGATCATCAACCGCCTAATGCACAGGGCGTTTCATGTGGCCAAGAGGGTGCGGACTGAAACAGGTATTAGCGAGGCTGCTGTTTCCATCAGCTATGCTGCAGTGGAGCTTGCCAAGAAGATATTTCATGAACTTGAGGGGAAAAAGGCCTTGCTTATTGGGGCTGGGGAGATGGCAGAGCTGGCAGCAAGGCATTTTATGGCAAATGGTATTCGGTCTATGGCTGTAGCGAATCGCACGCTGGAGCGGGCAGTGGAGGTGGCGCAGGAGTTTGGAGCCACCGCGGTGTCTCTCCAGGAGATTCCTTACCAACTGTTGGATGTGGATATCGTGCTAAGTTCCACAGCATCCAGCGAGGTTGTAATCACCAGGGATATGGTAAAGGCGTGCCTAAGGAAGAGGCGGAATCGCCCACTGTTTTTCATTGACATAGCAGTGCCCAGGGACATAGACCCTCGGGTTAATGAGCTCAATAACGTCTTCCTTTTTGACATAGATGATCTCAAGGGAATCACTGAGTCCAATCTTGAGCAGCGGCGGAAAGAGGCCGGTAAGGCTGAAAGGATAGTCGAGGAGGAGGTTATAAAATTTGACAGGTGGCTAAAAACCTTAGCCGTTGTT
The DNA here is from genome assembly GCA_011042035.1 of Desulfobacteraceae bacterium. Classification (GTDB taxonomy): domain Bacteria; phylum Desulfobacterota; class DSM-4660; order Desulfatiglandales; family Desulfatiglandaceae; genus B111-G9. Next base: position 2,964 of record DQZA01000078.1, on the reverse strand, counting down.
CCTACCATAGTCTCGTTAAGGGAAAAGGCAGAAGCGATAATCCGGGGTGAATTGGAAAGAAGCAGTGGAGTTCTGGCCTCACTGAGCCCCCGCCAGAAAGAAGCGGTAGAGATATTGAGCCGCTCCATTGCAGAGAAAATCATAAATGACCCTATATTGTTTCTAAAGGGTAAGGCAGACAGGCCGACTTTGCCCACATACTTGGACATAACCCGGAAATTGTTTAATTTGGATGAAAACGTGGAAAAGGAGTAAGAAATGCTCGCCAATAAGTTACTGGAAAAGATGAAGCAACATCCCGAGGTGGCAAGAATGGGAATGATAGCCACTCACTTGGGACTGGTTCGAGGAACATCACTGGATGGAACGCGCGTGGATGAAATGGAGGTGCAGTTCGACCTGGAGGCAGTGGAGAGAATACGGGATGAAACGAAACGTTTGCCGGGGATTGTAGAGGTGTTAGTGGCGTGCAACCCTGGCAAACTGAAGGTAGGCGATGAAGTTATGGCAGTTGCTGTGGGGGGCGACACGAGGGAGCATGTTTTTCCTGCCCTTGTAAAGGCAGTTGACCGAATCAAGGTTGAAGCAACCAAAAAGAGAGAGATAAGGTTGGAGAATAGTTAAAATGGGTATGGTAGATGTCTCAGAAAAACCCGTGATCGTGCGGGAGGCTGAAGCTGCGGGCAAGATTCACCTTTCTCCCTTAACCCTAGAGGAAATAAAGAAGGGCAATATCAAGAAAGGTGATCCCTTCTTGGTATCAGAGGTTGCGGGGATGAATGCTGCAAAGCAGACGCACATCCTGATTCCCCATTGTCACCAGATACCGCTTCATACGGTCAACCTCACTTTTCACATGGGTCAATCCGAGGTGGAGGCAAGGTGCTATGTAAAGGCCAGGGCGCAAACCGGTGTCGAGATGGAGGCATTGGTGGGGGTTACCATTGCACTAAACACAATATGGGACATGGTGAAATACCTAGAAAAGGACCAGGAAGGTCAATACCCTGAAACCAGGATAACGGATATCCGCGTGCTTAGGAAAATAAAGGGGGCGGTTGACAAATAGAACAGCTGCAGATAAAAGGCTTAGATACAATAGAAATAAGGACGAAAGGGTGAGAGAGGAGGGCAGGTGATCAGAATGCTGAGAAACCAAAGTGCAGTGAAAATGGCTGCCCTGGGAGCATTTGCGTTGGCTTTTTTCTCCGTTTTTCCAATAATCCTGGCAAAAGGAGGGAAGAGTATGGAGATTAAGATCACAAGTACTGCCTTTAAAAATGGTGGGGAAATACCCGTCAGATACACCTGCGATGGTGATGATGTCTCCCCACCCCTTAGATGGGATGGGGTACCTGATGGCACGAAATCCTTGGCGCTTATTTGTGATGACCCGGATGCCCCTATGGGCACCTGGGTACATTGGGTCTTGTTCAACATTCCGCCTGACGTCACAGGGTTGCCTGAGAAGGTTCCTTCACAACCACATCTCGAAAATGGCGCAGTTCATGGGATCAATGACTTCAGAAACTATGGATATGGCGGCCCCTGTCCCCCGGGAGGAACCCACAGATATTTCTTCAAGATTTACGCACTTGACACGGTGCTCAATCTGAAGGCTGGTGCAACTAAGGCTCAACTGCTCGATGCGATAGAGGGCCATATCTTGGCCAAGGGAGAGTTAATGGGTAAGTACAGCCGTTGATAGCTCTGCGGCAATCAACCGGTGCGAAAGGATAATCGAACCATGAAAAAGGCACTCTTGGTTATGGGTATACTTTTGTCGCCTTTGATCTTCTTGAAGCCTTCTTTTGCATACACTGCGTATGTGACTGATTCCTTCAAGATTACGCTACGAACTGGTCCTAGTACGGGGAACAAGATAGTTGCCCTTCTCCCCTCAGGTCAACGTCTTGAGGTGATAAAGACTCAAGGGGATTGGTCCAACGTGAAGGTTCTTGGAAAGGGAGAGCCTGCACCGGAGGGATGGGTATTGACCAGGTACATAGTGGAAAGGCTTCCATGGAAAAGGCAGGCGGAGACTTTCCGGGCCGAAAACTTGAGGTTGAAAGACAAACTTAATGAGGCACAGAAGAATCTCGCGGAGGTCCAAAGGGCAAACGAAGATCTAAAAAAGGAGCTCGAAGACACCAAGAAGGCACTCAAGGATGTAAGGGAGAGGTATAAAAGTCTTCGCCAAGGCGCCTCTGAGTATCTAAAGCTGAAGAAAGAATACTCACATATAAAAGGGGAACTGGAAAAAAGCCAGGCAACCATCGACAGGCTAACGAGAGAGAATAATCAGTATAGATATTCGGAGAAGAAAAAGTGGTTCGCTCTTGGTGCCTTGGTACTGCTTTGCGGACTGCTAATAGGCATAATTATCGGCAGACAGCAAAGGAAAAGGAGAAGTTATCTCTATTGACCACACCCATTTCACTTCCAGTATGCGAAATCATTACAATCGGCAGCGAGCTACTACTAGGGCAAATCCAGGACACAAATAGTACTTTCCTAGCAGCAGAGCTGGCAAGGATAGGAGTAGATGTCCGGTTTAGAACCTCTGTTGGGGATTCCTCTGAGGATATGACAATGGCCCTTAACAGCGCCCTCGGTCGCTCTGATCTTGTTATCACTACGGGAGGGCTGGGGCCTACCGAGGACGATCTTACCAGGGAGGTGGTGGCCACAGTTTCTGGTGTGCCACTGGTCTTCAAACAGGAACTGATGGATCAAATCGATGCCGTGTTTAAGCGCTATGGTTACCGCATGCCTGAGTCAAATAGAAAACAGGCCTACATACCAGAAGGGGCGGAGGCCATAGAAAATCCTGTGGGTACTGCACCGGCATTTGTAAACAAGATTCGGGGTAAACCCGTTATCTGCCTGCCAGGAGTTCCAAGGGAACTCAAGTACTTGTGGGCCAATGCAGTTGCCAGTTGGATCAAGAAAAGATTTGCACTT